>JAEMTW010000209.1 GCA_016462095.1 Thermoleophilia bacterium | reverse complement strand
GTCCTGGGGCGGTCGATTCGCTGGGGCTGGGAGGACACCACATCCGCGCGGTTGTGGTGTCCTCCCTCGCGCATCGCCTACCCTCCAATCCATGGAACCGCCCGTCGTCACGCTCACGGAGTGCTCGAAGCGTTTCGGTGATCGCCTCGCGCTGCGCAAGGCGACGTTGACGATCGCTGCGGGCGAGACGATCGTGCTGCTCGGCCCGAATGGTGCCGGCAAGTCGACGCTGCTGCGGCTCGTCGCTGGCCTGCTGCGCCCAACTGCCGGCTCGGCCCAGATCGCGGGCGTCGACGCGACCAGTGCGCCGCGCTCGCTCCGCGCCGGTATCGCCTACGCAGGCCATCGCTCGCAGCTCTATCGCGGACTGACGGCACGCGAGAACCTCGAGTTGCATGCTCGCCTCCAGGGGCAACGCGACCTCGACATTACCGCCCTCCTCAACCACGTTGGTCTGGGCGATCGCGCGGACGAGTACATCGACGGATTCTCGCGCGGCATGCTGCAGCGGCTCGCGCTGGCCCGCGCCACGGCGCACCAGCCCGCTCTGCTTTTGCTCGACGAGCCGGCGAGCGGGCTCGATGCGGATGGGCGCCTGCTGCTCGATGCGACGCTTCGGGCTGGCCTCGGCACACGCACGCAACTGGTTGCGAGCCACGATGACGGGCTACCCGCGCGACTTGGGGCCCGCGCCGTCCACCTCAACGCCGGGAGCCTCGCATGATCCCCGCAGCGCTCGCGATCGCCCGCGTCAAATTCGTGCTCGAGCTTCGTCGCCGCGAGGTGATCTTCGCGATGCTGCTCTTTATCGCCGCGACGATCGTGATTGTCCACTTCGCGTTGAGCGGCGATACAGGCGCAGGCAGTCGCGCGGCAGCCGGCATGCTCTGGGCCGCGGTGGTCTTTACGGCCGTGCTCGGCCTCTTGCGCACCTTCGCTGCCGAGCAGGAGGAGGGCGCACTCGATGCGCTGCTGTTGGCGCCGATCGATCGCGCCGCAATCTGGATTGGTGCCGCGCTCGCCCAATTTGGCTTTCTCGTCGTGGTGGAGGTGGTCGCCGTCCCGGTTTGGTGGGTCTTGTTCTTCCAAGCCGGGGGGCCGAGCATCGGTACCGTCGTCGTCGCGTTGCTCCTCGCCAACATCGGCATTGCCCTCGTCGGCACGCTGGCCGCCGCGTTGGCACTCGGTGCTCGCACACGTGACGTGCTCTTACCGGTGCTGGTGCTTCCCCTCGTAATCCCAATCGTCCTGGCGGGCGTGACGGCTACCTATGGCGCTTTCGGCGAAGAGGTAGGAGGACTCCGTCCGCTCGGATTTCTGGCACTCTACGATCTCGTGTTCGTGGCGCTCGCGTGGGGCACCTCAGAGCACCTTCTAGGAGACTGATCATGCGCTCTCTTGGCCGTCTTTCGACCACCATCCCGCTCGTCCTCAGCACAATTCTGATCCCGCTGACTGTCGCGCTCGCGTTCTGGTGGACGCCCGAAGACTTCGACCAAGGGCTTAGCCAGAAGATCTTCTACTTTCACGTTCCGATTGCCTTGACGTCCTACGTCGCGTTCGCGTTCGGCGCCTTCTCCGCCGCGATGTACCTGTGGAAGCGCACTGAGGTCTGGGACTTGCGCTCGTACGTTGGCGTGCACTCCGGCACGATCTGGGGCACGCTCGTGCTGTTGACGGGACCAATCTGGGCCAAGGCCTCGTGGGGCGTGTGGTGGAACTGGGGCGATCGCCAGATCAACGTCTTCCTGATTCTGTTCCTCTATTACTGCGCGTACTTCATGCTGCGCTTCTCGCTCGATGAGGGCGAACGTCGCCGCTCGGCCTCGGCGGTCTTCGCTTTGCTCGGCATTGGCCTGATTCCTCTCTCGTTTCTTGCCGTGCGGATCGCGCAGACCCTGATCCACCCCGTGGTGTTCTCCACCGGCGGCGCTGCGATGCCAAACTCGTTCTTACTGACGTTTCTCGTCGGTTTTGCAGGCATGCTAAGTCTGATGGTGCTCCTGATCTCCACCGAAATGCGTGGCAAGCGCACTGCCGCGCGCGTCTTGCAGTTGCAGCGAGTGGCCCGCGGGGAGGATGCATGACGCTCAAGGAAGCCGTGCCGTACGTCGCCGGTGCCTACATGGCGGTCTGGCTGGTGATCCTCCTGTACGTGGGGATTCTCGGTCGTAAGTTGACGCGGCTCGAGGCGACGCTTGAGGAGCTTGAGCGAGCTGCCCCATCGGACCCGTCGACGAAATGAGTCTTCTGCTCCGCCTTGGCACGCGAGGCTCGCCGCTCGCGCAGGCACAGGCGCGCCTCGCAGCCGACGCCCTGACCGCCGCAGGTGCCGAGATCGAGATGGTGGTCGTTTCCACACATGGTGACGCCGCGCAATCGACGCCGCTCGGCGAGCTCGGCCCGGGCGCGTTTGCCTCTGCACTCGAGGAGGCACTGCTCGCCGACGAGATCGATGTCGCCGTGCACTCGGCGAAAGACCTGACCGGCGACGAGCTCGACGGTTTGGCACTAGCCGCCTTCCTGCCCCGCGCCGATCCTCGTGACGCTTGGTGTGGTGAGGCGCGCTCGTTTGGTGATATTCCGGTGGGCGCCCGCGTGGGTACGTCGTCGCTACGGCGCTCGTCCGCACTGCGCTCGCTGCGCCCCGACCTGACGATGGTGCCCGTCCGCGGAAACGTCCAGACCCGGCTCGCGCATCGCACCACCAGCGACCTGGATGGCGTCGTACTGGCGGCCTGCGGCCTCGATCGGATCGAACTTTCCTACGAGATTGGCTTTCGATTTCCCGTCACGATGATCGTGCCCGAGTCGGGGCAAGGTGCCATTGCGCTGCAGACGCGCACGGGCGATGAGGCGAGCGTGGCCGCAGTCGACGACGCCGACACGCGTACCGCGGTAATGGCCGAGCGCGGTGTGACGCGCAGCCTTGGTGGCGGCTGCAGAGTGCCGATCGCCGCCCACGCGTACCGCGAAGGTGCAGTCTGGACCCTGATCGGCTGGGTCGGCTCACCCGATGGCACGCGCACGATTCGTCACGAGGCAACGGGCGATAACCCCGGCAGCCTCGTCGACACGATCGTCGATCAATTGCTTGCCGATGGTGGGCGTGAGTTGCTTACCGAGGGTGCCGCGTGACGGTCTTCCTTGTCGGCGCCGGCCCGGGTGACCCGGGGCTAATTACCGTACGCGGACTCGATCTCGTGCGGCGCGCCGACGTGCTCGTACT
>JAEMTW010000208.1:1012-3234 GCA_016462095.1 Thermoleophilia bacterium | reverse complement strand
CACTCCGCTCACGATTGTGGGTGCGGCGTTGATCATTGTGAGCGGGATCTACGCCGTCACTCGACCGGCGCCCAATCCGCACGCGCGACTCTAGAGCTCGGTTGATGCGACCGGACCCCTCGGTACGGTGAAGTCATGTCGTTGCGCCTCTTCCCGAAGCCGCCTACCGATGCGAGTCGCGAGTCGACGATCCCCGCGGCGATGCTGGTCTTGGCGTCGTTTGCGCTCTACTGGCTCCTCCCGAACCACTTTCGACCTGTGCCGGCTCTGTTGATGATCGTCCTGGTCGTAGTCCTCGTCACGCTGCTCGTCGTTTTCGTACCGAATCGTCATGCCGGGGTGGCGCATTGGCAGCGCAGTCTCGTGATGATCGTGATTGCTGCGATCACGCTCTCGAACGCCTACGACTTGGTTCGTCTGATCGAGACGCTGCTGTCGAAGAATCAGCCGCTGACGGGCCGCGAATTGATCCTGTCGGCGGCCGTCATCTGGCTCACGAATGTGGTCGTGTTTGGCCTCTGGTACTGGGAGCTCGATCGGGGTGGTCCAGGCAGCCGCGCGGCCGCCCGCGACGACGCGGCGCAGTCGCGCTTTCCCGACTTTCAATTCCCGCAGATGGAGAACCCTCAGCTCGCATCACCGGAGTGGCATCCCCGCCTGCTCGACTACATCTACTTCTCGTTCTCGAACGGCACGGCGTTCTCAGCAACGGACGTCATGCCCCTTTCGCACTGGGCGAAGCTACTGATGATGGTGCAGGCCGGCTCGTCACTCTTGCTCGTCGTGCTGGTGACAGCGCGTGCCGTCAACGTGCTCTGACCCGCAACGTCAGCGCCGAAGTCCGGTCGGTCCGACATCGCTCATCGCTATCGAGAATTACTTCGGTAGCCGCTTGACGAACTCGTCGAACTCGACGGCCTTGCTCGTCTTACCGTGCCCCGCTTGAGCAAACGACGCCTCGAGCTCTTTGACGCTCGCGGCGTGCGTCGACCAGAGGTCCATCACTCGCAGGCAGACAACTTTGTGAGCCACCAAACGCCCATCAACCACTGCGAACTCGAGCTGCGACCCAGCATCGAGGCCAAGCTGCTCACGGATTTCGAGCGGAATTGTGATCCGACCCTTGGATGTCATTGTGGCGACCATCGGTAGTTCTCCTTTGTGGACGTTGGGAGACCGTACGTCAGTCTCAAGAATCCGTGTTCTCAGCACCAGTGCCTTCTCAATTCCATACAACGTGGCGCGATCGGCGTTGCGGGCTTCTTGCCTCAAAGGCTCGGATCTCCGAATCGCCCGTGAGCAAAGGCAGGCCCATGACTCGAGCCGTGGCGTAGATCAGTCGGTCAGCCGGATCGGCGTGAAACCCCTCCGCAGCGATCTCGGCAGTCATACCTGCGACCGCGCTGGTCAACGGTTCGATACGAAACGCGCCGGCACCTGCGGCAATCTCCAACCACTCATCAAGCGGCGCTGCGAGCTGCAGTCGCCCATTCGCAACCAGCGATGCGATCTCCCACTGTGCAATCGCGGGCACGTATGCGATCGCGCACTGGGAGAGCACGCGGCGAGCCCGTCGTCCGATCCGGTTTTCATCGCCCGCTATGGCCCAGAGCCATACGTGCGTATCCACCACGCACGCGTTGGTGTCAGAGCGACGCATTCCACTCAATCGGCTGTGGCGACATCAGTTCCTCATCACTGCAGAGGTACGTGACACTGCCAACCAGTGATCGTGGCGCATTAACAGGCGCAATCTCGACGAGCGGTTTTCCGTAGCGCGTGACGATCAGTTTGCGCCCGGTTTTCGCAACGTCCGCTGAGAGTCGAAGGCAGTTCGCCTTGAACTCGCTGATGCTGACCGTAAGGGTATGCTCCGATGCATTCATGTTGACCACTCTACATGGTCAAAACGCATACGTATATCACGCACGATCACGCACTGATCACAAAATCGCGCAGGACACGTCGTCAAAACCGCAGCCCCTCTACAATCCCCACGCAAGGCGGGGTGTCAGAGTGGCCTATTGAGGTGGTCTTGAAAGTCGGCGCCAACCCCAATCACGGAGCAACAGCCGCTCCTCGCCGACGCCGACGACGTTGCTGCTCGAGACGGGCAAAGCCCGACTCGACATACCTGATCACGAAAGCAAACCTGATCCCGTGCAGCACACGTCGTCAAAACCGCAGCCCCTCTACAATCCCCACGCAAGGCGGGGTGTCAG
>JAEMTW010000208.1:0-912 GCA_016462095.1 Thermoleophilia bacterium | reverse complement strand
AGTGGCCTATTGAGGTGGTCTTGAAAACCGCAGCCCGGCAGCAGTGCCAGGGCCCCGGGTTCGAATCCCGGTCCCGCCGTACGAGTAGTTTGCAAGATTATTCGCAGGATTGTTTGCAGGGCCGCCCTGATGCGCCGGTGCTTTAAGCGCTCCCGCATTCATCCTCCTTGTATACTTCGACACAAGTTATGAGTGAACCCGCCCCCCACATCCTCGATCTCGAAAAGCAGCGCGCTGAAGATGATCGGGTGCGAGCTGATCTCAACCAAGCAATCGATTCTGGGAAGATCAGCGGCGAAGATGCCGATCAGAAGAACGGATGGTTCGCGCTCGGCTGGCAAGATGCGCGAATCGGACGCGTCAATCCGTGACGTCACACCCTTCTGGCGCTGCCCTCTTCAATAGCGTCATCTCACGCCTCGGCGTTTTTCTCGGTGGGGCCATAACGTTCGCTTGTCGATAACGACATATTGATTAACCGCATCAGTCGATGTCATTATTGACAAGTATCCGATTCGGGCTTTACAATGTCATTATCAACATGAATAGTCATCCCGCCAACAGCCCCAGCCAGCTCGGCAACGCCATCCGACACTTCCGTACCCAACGCGGCCTCACCCAAGCACAACTCGCCGACCTCCTCTCCGTGGAGCAGCGCAAGATCTCTGAACTCGAAAACGCCCACCTCACCAAACAGACACGACTCGTTCTCAACATCCTCCACACGCTGGACACACGCATCACCATCTCTGACAACGAAGCGCCACAGCCGTGAATCGCCTCCACATCTTCCGTGACACCACAAAGATCGCGGAGCTCATACGCCTGCGCGGTGGACGACTCGAACTGTCCTACGTCGACGGGCTCGAACTCAGCTCTCCACTTGTCAGCGTCAACCTCCCCACCCAACCC
>JAEMTW010000207.1 GCA_016462095.1 Thermoleophilia bacterium | reverse complement strand
GCCGAAGCGGGTGTGCAGGCAACGCCGAGTATGAATCGAGACTACTTTCGTTCGATTTACTTCCGGGAACCATCGGGCGTCCTCTTCGAGTTGGCGACAGACGGTCCGGGCTTCGCGATCGATGAGGAGCCTGATGCGCTCGGCCTCGCGCTACGCCTCCCGCGTCAGCATGAGCACCTACGCGAACTCTTGGAGCAACGTCTCGCGCCCATTCCCGACCCGTGGGGGCCGTACCGATGACTGGTCTTACCGACCGCATTCGTCCTGCTGTCGGTAAGCCAGAGGGTGCCCTGGTGTTGTTCCATGGTCGTGGCGCCGACGAGCACGACTTGATGCCGCTGATTGAGGTGCTTGACCCCGAGCAGCGACTGGTCGGGGTGACGCCACGTGCGCCGCTGTCGCTTCCACCGGGTGGCGCGCATTGGTACATCGTCGAGCGTGTCGGCGATCCGCATGAGGAGACGTTTATGGCCTCGGTTGAACTCTTGTCCGACTGGCTCGACGACCTGCCCGAGCGGATCGGTGTGCCGGAGGACAAGATCGTTCTTGGCGGCTTCTCGCAGGGCTGCGTGATGGCCTATGCGCTGGCGCTGGCCGCGAATCGAACCCCGCCGGCGGCGCTGTTGGCGATGGTGGGTTTCATTCCACACGTCATTGATCATCCACTCGACCTGACGTCGATAGATCGACCGCCAGTCACGGTGGTCCACGGCAGCATCGATCCGGTCATCGACGTTTCCTTCGGGCGTGCAGCGCGGGATGAGTTGCTTGCAGCGGGCATGGATGTCACCTATCGCGAGACGGCGGTCGAGCACACGATCGATCCGGCCTGGCTGACAGACCTGCGCCACCAGATCGGCATGACACTGCGCTAGGGCGTTAGCGGGTGCGCGTAGCGGTGGCGAGTGACCACGTTAACGGCTTCAGATCGAGCCGCTCGGACGTGAGTGGCACGGCGGCAGTGACCAGCGTCATGGTCTGTCCAGCACGAATCGTGGCGAGCGTGGTGGAATCTGCTTTGAGGACGATGATCCCCGTGCGACTGATGGTCGATCCGTCGCTGGCTTTGATTGACCGTGCGCGAATCAGGAGACGACCGTCAGTGCCTGTCGAGACAGCCCAGACAACCGTGCCCTTGATGGTCAGCGAAACCGCACTATTGGTTGCGCTCATCATCGCCGGGTCCGTGGGGTCGGGCTGCAGGATCGTCGCAGCCTGAAGCCATGGATAGGGGGTGACGACGCTGTCGCCGAGGTGTAGTTCGAAGTGCAGGTGACAGGGCGCACTCGCTGCATCGCCCGTCCGGCCAACGTAGGAGATGACTTGACCCTCTTTGACAGTGGAACCGTTCTTGAGTCCCTTCGCGAAAGCGCTACTGGCGTCGCCCCTGACACCCATGTGGATGTAGCGGTACCAAGAGTCCTTGCCCGTCAGGGTCACCATCCATCCTGAGCGATCGCCGTAGTCGAGGCGGACCGTTCCTGCCACCACTGCCACGGTGGGCGTACCGCAGGGTGCCAGCAGGTCATTTCCATCGTGGGCGCCGCCCCCGCGAGGGTTGCCGAAATCGTCTGTGTAGTGAGCGCCGCCCACGACGGGGAAGAGGCCAAATGGCGGCGTGGCCGCTGCGGCCATACCACTCGTAGCCAAGAGCAGTCCGACGCTGATCAGGAGTGCTGTACGCATACGTAGCGACCGGCAGACGCCCGGTTCGCTCCGAAGGCTACACGGGGTCGTGCCTGACTGTCTAACGGGGCTTCCGTTGTGAGGAAATTGAGACGAATGACGCAAACCTCCACGCGTCGGACGATAACGCGGTATCCTGCCCTCAATGTTGGTCGGAAACGCGTGGGACATGACTGAGCGTTTTCGGCAAGAACACTGACGTAATGGCACCCACACCGCGCAAAACGCCACTGCACGATCGCCACGTCGAGCTCGGCGCGCGCATGGTCGACTTCGCCGGCTGGGAGATGCCGGTCTACTACGTGGGCATCAACGAAGAGCACCGCGCAGTGCGTGCACGTGCCGGACTCTTTGACGTCTCGCACATGGGACAGTTCGAGATCACCGGCACCGGCGCTGAGGGGCTGCTTCGCAAGGCTCTCGCGAGTGACATTGACCGCCTTGATGAGGGCCAGGCTCAGTACTCATTTCTGCTCAATGCCAGGGGCGGCATTATCGACGATCTAATCGTCTACAAGTTGCCCAACAAGGTCTGGCTGCTTGTCGTCAACGCGGGCAACATCGCGATCGACCTAGCGCACCTAAAGAGCTTTAAGCATCGTGCCGCAACCATCACCGACGTCAGCGACGAGACGGCGATGATTGCGTTGCAAGGACCCGTTGCGATGGAGTTGCTGGCGGATATTTGGCCGAAGAAGACCCCAGCACCTGAAACCGGCAAGCCCTTCACGATCGTCGAGCGCGTCGTTGCGGGCGTACCGTCGCGGGTTGCGTATACGGGCTACACCGGCGAGCCTGGCGTCGAGATCATGTGTGCTGCCGATCGCGCGGGCGACCTTTGGGATGGCATCCTTGCCCGTCGCGAGCACGGTGTCGTACCGAGCGGCCTTGGTGCGCGCGACACGCTGCGCCTCGAGGTGGGGTATCCGCTCCACGGCCACGACATCAACCCGAAGACCACGCCGATCGAGGCGAGCCTCGGACGTTTTGTACACCTCGGCCGCGAGTTTATGGGCAGCGACGTGCTCGACAAGCAGGCCGCTAAGGGTGTTAAGCGCCGGCTGGTCGGCCTCAAGATCGTCGATCGTGCAATTCCACGTGAGGGCTACCCGATTCTGTCGGGCGGCGAGAAGATCGGCACGATCACGAGTGGAACGCTCTCCCCGAGCATCGATCGCGGGATTGGCCTCGGCTACGTGCCCGAGATGTTCGCGAAGCCCGGGACGGTGCTCCAGGTCGATATCCGGGGGCGCCTGCGCGATGCTGAAGTTGTCAAGTTGCCGTTTTACAAGAAGGAGGCCTGAGCTGTGCCTGCCGACGAGTCCTATCCCGACGATCTGCGTTATCACCACGACCACGATTGGGTGCGTGTGGCGGGCGACGAAGCGATCTTCGGAATTACCTGGCACGCACAGGACGCGCTCGGGGAGGTCGTCTTCTTCGAGCCGCCAACGGTCGGTAGCCGTGTCGAGGCAGATGGCTCGTATGGATCGCTCGAGTCGGTCAAGGCTGTCTCTGATGTGATTGCGCCGCTCGCTGGCACGGTCACGG
>JAEMTW010000206.1 GCA_016462095.1 Thermoleophilia bacterium | reverse complement strand
GTCTTCCGCTGCCCAACGCCGAACCTCAACCTCGCCAAACTCGGCCTGCTCCGTCGGCGGCCTCGTCACGCCGATGGCACGTCGACGACAGCGAACGTCGCCAAAGCCACCGCCAAGAGACGACCCTGCTCGTCGCGCAACTTGCCTTCCGAGACGATCGTTCGGCGCCCACTATGGAGCACCTCAGCCGTTGCCGTGACCAGCGAGCCCGGCAAGACGGGGCGCGTCAAGTTGACCTTGATCTCGATCGTGACTGCACGCCGCCCGGCTGGCAGCAACGTGTGCGCTGCGCCACCGAGCGTGGAGTCCATGATCGTCGTCACCCAACCGCCGTGCACCATGCCAATCTGATTGAGGTGTTGGTCGCCCGGCGTAGCGGCAATCACTGCCCGTCCCTCGCCGAGGTCGACAACGGTGACGCCCGCGGCCCGCGCATACGGGCTCGGCTCGATCTCGCCGTCCTTAAGCTTCTGAAACAGCTCAAGACCCGACAACGAGGTGTGCTTGGGGTCGTGGTCTCCGATCACCCCAACACCCTAGCGATCAGACCGCCTGCACATCCTGCACCAGCTGCGTCAGGCTCTTGCGTGCATCGCCAAACAGCATGCGGGTCTTCGGATCGTGGAAGAGCATGTTCTCGACCCCCGCAAAGCCCGAGGCCATCGAACGCTTGAAGACAATCACGTTCTCGGCGTTGTCGACTTCGAGGATCGGCATACCGTAGAGCGGACTATTCTCGTCGTCGCGCGCAGCCGGATTGACCACATCGTTCGCGCCAATCACCAGCACGATGTCGGTCTGAGGAAAGTCGGGATTGGCCTCTTCCATCTCGAGCAGCTGGTCGTACGGCACGTCGGCCTCGGCCAGCAGGACGTTCATGTGCCCCGGCATGCGACCCGCCACCGGATGGATTGCAAAGGCGACGCTGACTCCTCGCTCGATCAGGAGATCGGCCAGTTCGCGCACCGGATGCTGCGCCTGGGCGACTGCGAGTCCATAGCCCGGAACAATCATCACGCGACGGGCATAGACCAGCTGAGCAGCCAGGTCGGAGGCCGAGATTTCGAGCACCGGCAGTGCCTCACCTGACGCGCTGACACCCGAGCTGCTGCCACCCCCGCCACCGAAGGCGCCAAACAGGACATTCGCGACGGAGCGATTCATCGCCTTCGACATCAGCTGCGTGAGGAGCGTGCCGCTGGCGCCAACGAGCACACCCGCGATGATCAACAGACTGTTACCGAGTGCAAAGCCCGTCGCTGCTGCGGCCAGCCCCGTGCAGGCGTTGAGGAACGCGATCACGACCGGCATGTCGGCTCCGCCAATCGGCAGAACCGCGGAGACTCCCAGCAGCAGCGCGAGCACGGCAGCCAACCAGAGCAGCGGATCGTTGATGTTGAAGGAGGCGTAGGCGGCCAGTCCGAGCACGACAACCGCGCCAAGCCCGTTGAGCAGTTTTTGAGCCGGCCACGTGATCGGGCGCCCCGGCAGCAGCTCCTGCAGCTTGCCAAACGCCACGAGACTACCGGCAAAAGAGATCGAACCAACGATGGCGGAGAACATCACCGAAACGGCAAGCACCGCTCCTAGCCTTTCCTCACCAGCGGCACCGGCAACGTGGTACTCCGAGACTGCAATCAACGCCGCCGCGCCACCACCGAGGCCGTTCAGCAACGCCACCAACTGCGGCATCGCGGTCATCTGCACGCGTCGCGCCACGAGTGCGCCGATCGAACCGCCGACGAACGCGGCAATCGCAATCCACGTGTACCCGACGACACGACCATCGACGAGCGTCGCAACGATCGCGATCAGCATGCCGACCGCCGCGACGAGGTTGCCTTTACGCGCCGTGCGTGGAGACGAAAGCCAGCGCAGGCCGAGGATAAAGCAGAAAGCCGCGACGAGGTACGCGATTTCGATTAGGTCGTCGCGCATCATCCTTGGTTCTCCTTGGGCGGCTCCGGACGACGACGGAACATCTGCAACATGCGATCGGTCACGACGAAGCCACCAACAACGTTTGCGGCACCAAAGGCGACTGCAACGATGCCACAGATCGTCTCGACCGTTCCGCCCGCTGCCGCGCCCAAGACAAGGATCGCGCCCACGATCACGACACCATGAATCGCGTTCGTCCCGCTCATCAGCGGGGTGTGCAGCATCTGCGGAACCTTCGAGATGACCTCGATCCCAACCCAGGCGGCGAGCACCAGGATCACCAGTTCAGTAATCAGGCTCATGTCGTACCTCCCGTGCCGGCGAGTCGCTCGGCGACGCGACTAGCAACCACTGTGCCACCCCGTGCGATCAATGCTCCCGCCACGATCTCGTCGTCCCAATCGGGAGCAAGTTCGGCGCCCGGGGCGATCAGCCGCACGAAGGCGCGGACGTTGGTCGCATAGAGGTCGCTGGCGGTGCCAGGAATCGCCGCCGCCGGATTGCTCGGACCGAGCACCAGCACACCATCGATGTCGACCTCTTGACCTGCCACCGTGCAGGCGCAATTGCCGCCCGTGGAGGCAGCAAGATCGACGATCACGCTGCCGCGGCGCATCGAACGCACGGCAGCCTCCGTGATCAACTCAGGCGCCCGCGCGCCGGGAATCTGTGCGGTGCAAATCACGATGTCGGCGTCGGCGCAGGCTCGAGCCAGCGCCTCCTGCTCGAGCTTGTGCTGCGCCTCATCGAGCCCGGTCGCATAGCCACCCGCCTGCTCCTCACCCGCCACATCGATCGCGAGAAAGCGTGCACCAAGCGACTCGACCTGCTCCTTGACGGCGGCTCGGACATCGAACGCCGTCACCACAGCGCCGAGACGCCGCGCGGTCGCAATCGCCTGCAGACCCGCCACGCCGGCCCCTAGCACGAGCACGCTACGCGCCTTGACCGTACCCGCCGCCGTCATCAGCAACGGAAACAGGCGTGGCGCTCGATCGGCAGCCAGCAGCACACCGTGATAGCCGGCCACGGTCGCCTGCGACGACAGTGCATCCATCGCCTGAGCCCGCGTCGTACGGGGCATAAACTCGAAGGCGAAGAGGGTTGCACCCGTCTCTGCCAGGCGCTGCGTCCGCGCAACATCGCCAAGCGGATCGAGCAACGAGATGACGGTGTGAGCAGCAGTCAGGGATGCCAGCTCGTCGGCCGACGGGGGCGAAACGCGCGCGATCAACGTGGCACCAGCATGCGTCGCAGCAGCGTCGCCGACGAGTTCCGCACCGGCCGCAACGTAGGCC
>JAEMTW010000033.1 GCA_016462095.1 Thermoleophilia bacterium | reverse complement strand
TACGGCCGGAGGTCGTCTGATGTCACATAAGGGTCTGACCCCTTTATGACATCCGCCAGTAGTTCGACAAAGGTCTAGAAGCCGTCTTTCGAGCGGCCAGGAATCCAGTCCGTGCCGGCCAGCGGCACACGAGCCATCGCAGCGGCCTCGATCGTCAACGCCACGAGGTCCTCCGGCTCGAGGTTATGCACGTCGCTCTTGCCCGCCGCACGCGCCAGCGTCTGCGTCTCGAGCGTCATTGTCCTGAGATAGTTGTTGAGGCGCCGCCCACCAAGTTCGGGGTCGAGTCGCTTCGACAGTTCCGGATCCTGCGTCGAAATGCCCGCGGGGTCCTTGCCCTCATGCCAGTCGTCATAGAAGCCGGCTGCCGAGCCGATCTTCGCGTAATCATCGGCGTAGGCCGGATCGTTATCGCCAAGAGCGATCATCGCTGCCACACCAATCGAAACGGCATCGGCACCAAGTGCCAAGGCCTTCGCGACGTCGGCACCATTGCGAATACCACCCGACACGATCAGCTGCACCTCACGATGCATACCCATCTCTTGCAACGCCTCGACGGCCTCGCGGATACAGGCCAAGGTCGGCAGGCCAACGTGCTCGATAAAGACGTCCTGCGTGGCGGCGGTACCGCCCTGCATGCCGTCAAGCACGATCACATCAGCACCGGCCTTGACGGCCAACTGTGTGTCGTAGTACGGACGGCTGGCACCGATCTTGATGTAGATCGGCTTCTCCCAGTCGGTAATTTCGCGGATCTCCTCGATCTTGATCTCGAGGTCGTCCGGCCCTGTCCAGTCGGGGTGACGACAGGCGCTGCGCTGATCGATGCCCTTCGGCAGGTTGCGCATCTCGGCAACGCGATCCGAGATCTTCTGGCCCAGCAGCATGCCGCCGCCGCCCGGCTTGGCGCCCTGACCAACGACGACCTCGATCGCGTCAGCACGACGCAGATCGTCGGGGTTCATGCCGTACCGCGAGGGCAGCACCTGGTAGACGAGGATCTCGGAATGCCCGCGCTCCTCCTCCGTCATGCCGCCGTCACCGGTCGTCGTCGATGTGCCTGCCATCGTGGCGCCACGTCCGAGCGCCTCCTTGGCCTGCCCCGACAGCGCACCGAAGCTCATGCCCGCGATCGTGATCGGGATCTTGATTTCGATTGGCTTCTTTGCAAAGCGCGTACCGAGCGTGACGCTCGTGTCGCAGCGCTCGCGATAGCCCTCGAGGGGATAGCGCGACATGCTTGCACCAAGAAACAGCAGATCATCAAAGTGCGGCAGCTTGCGCTTGGCACCAAAGCCGCGAATGTCGTAGATGCCCTGGCTGGCTGCTCGTCGAATCTCCTCGATCGTGTTGCGATCAAAGATGTACGACTCGCGCAGACCAGGCTGCCAATTCATGCCGTCTCCGGCTTGTCCGTTGTAATCGCTCATGTCAGTCCCTCCGGCCTAGTACTCGCCGGCATGGTCGATGTTGAAGTTGTAGAGACGGCGTGCGGAGCCGTAACGCTTGAACTCATCGACCTTGGCGTCGGCGCCGGCTGCAGTCAGCAGCCGTCCGAGCTCCTCGCGATGAAACTCTTTGAGCTCCTTCTCGATGCAGTCCGCGCCGAGCCCTTCGACGGAGCCACGCACGTAGATGTGCGTCTCGTAGATCGAGTCGCCGAGCGAATCACCAGCATCGCCGCAGACAACGAGTGCGCCGGACTGAGCCATAAACGCGCTCATGTGGCCAATGCTGCCCTTGACGACGATCTCGACACCCTTCATCGAGATGCCGCAGCGTGCCGCAGCATCGCCATCGACAATCACCAGGCCGCCACGCCCCGTCGCCGCGCAGGCCTGCGAGGCATTGCCGGTGATGTGGATCGAGCCGCTCATGATGTTCTCGCCGCAGCCAACGCCAACGTTGCCGTTGACACGGACGTGCGCGTGCTTGTTCATGCCGGCCGTGTAGTAGCCCGTATGCCCGTCGATCTCGATCTCGAAGGGCGCGTCGACACCAACCGCGACAGCGTGTGCGCCATTCGGATTGATGATGCGCCAGCGCAGCGGACCACCAGCGGCACCGTCGTGCAGCCGCTGGTTGAGTTCGCGAAGCGGCGTCGTTGCGAGGTCGACAACCTCAACGTCCGTCGCAGTTGTCATCGCACCGCCTCCTTCTCCCACGAGTAGACCGTGGCCGGTGCCGGCTCCCAGGTCTTGGCATTTTCTGCTCCTGGCAGCGTCGCGATCGAGCGATACTCGGACGACATTGCGACCCACTCATCGGTCTCTGCGAGCACGGCTGGCTTGCACGCAATCGGGTCGCGCACGACCGAAAAGCCATCGCGCGTGCCGATCAGGAACGTATAGAACCCGTCGAGATCCTCGAACGCGTTGTCCATCATCTCGGTCAAGGTGTCGCCCTCACGCTGACGCCACATCATGTAGCCAGCTGCGACTTCGGTGTCGTTGAGGGTCTGGAAGCGAATCCCCTCGCGACGCAACATCCGGCGCAGCCCGTTGTGGTTCGACAGCGACCCGTTGTGCACGAGGCAGAGGTCGAGGCCCGTCGAAAATGGGTGTGAGCCAGCGGTCGTAACCTTCGACTCGGTGGCCATCCGCGTGTGGCCGAGTGCGTGCGTGCCGTTGAGCGACTTGATGTCGAACGTCTCAATGAAGGCCTCGGGGCGACCAACCTCCTTGTAGATCTCGATCGCCTCACCGGCGCTCATGATCTTGACGTCGGGGTAGCGCTCCTCGATCCACGCCTCGACCGGCGCGGCATCGGCATGCGCGACGATCACGGCATGGTTGGCGCGGCGCTCGATGCCCTTGTTCGCACCAAACTTCTCCTTGATGCCTTTGCGGAGCGCGCTCCAATCGAAGTTGAGGTCGTCGTGCTGCAGCGTCAACTTCGTGTGGCCAGCGGCAACGGGTTCGCGATAGAAAGCGACTCCCGCGCTATCCGGACCACGATCGCTCATTTCAAAGAGCATCGGCGCGAGCAGCGCACCAAGGTTTGCCTCTACCTCGGGGTTCTTGGCAAAGAGTCCAACAATTCCGCACATACGAGCCTCCAGACGTCAGGGCCACCATGCGTCGCGGAACGCATTCGCAGCACAGGTCGTAATGGTACAGGCACCGAGCCTTTAGGGAAGTGCTGGTGTGTGTTGCTGATCTCCGTACCTTCACACGACGGTATGTCGAAGCACACGTATGGGCCGGGCAAAGTACGCTGACGCTGTGCAGTGGGACGCAATCATCGTCGGTGGCGGGCATAACGGGCTGACCGCAGCCGCCTATCTCAGCCTCGCTGGGCAACGAGTGCTCGTCCTCGAGCGACTCGACGAAACCGGTGGCGCAGCAGTCTCTGAGCGCCCCTTTCGCGGCGTCGATGTACGCCTGTCGCGCTACGCCTACCTCGTCTCGCTGTTGCCAACCGAGATCATCGACGAACTCGCACTACCGCTCGAATTGCGTTCGCGCGACATCTCGTCTTACACACCGGCAATGCGCGACGGGCGCGACACCGGCCTGCTCGTCGGCCGTCATGCGGCTACGTCCGCCCGCTCGTTTCGCTCACTGACCGGCAACGACAAGGCGTGGGAGCAATGGCAGCAGTTCTACGCCGAATCGAGCGAGATCGCGCGCCGACTTGCGCCGACGCTGCTCGGCACGCTGCCGTCGAAGGCCGACGCCAAGGCGCTCTTCCACGATCTTCCCCACGTCTGGGACGCACTCGTCGAACAACCACTTGGCGACTGGATCGAGCACGCCATCGACGACGATCTGGTGCGCGGCGTCGTGCTGACCGACGGCCTGATCGGCACGTTCGCCGGTGCCAAGGACAACTCGCTGGCCCAGAACCGCTGCTTTCTCTACCACGTCGTCGGCGACGGTACGGGCGACTGGAAGGTCCCTGTCGGTGGCATGGGCACGGTCTCGGCCGCGCTTCATGCCGTGGCCGCTCGCGCGGGTGCCGAGATCCTGACCGGCGCCGATGTGCTCGCGATCCAACCCGGAATCGACGCCGCGGAAGTGACCTGGCGGACGGCCGACGGCGAGCACACCGCCTCCGCCCCCGTCGTGCTTGCCAACGTTGCGCCCGCCACGCTGGCGGCGCTGCTTGGCGAGACAGCCCCCACCCCGGCGCCCGAAGGTGCCCAGCTGAAGGTCAACATGGTCGTCAAGCGACTGCCGAAGTTGAAGAGCGGTCGCGATCCTCACGAAGCCTTCGCCGGCACGCTCCACATCGACGAGGGCTACGACCAGCTCGAGACTGCCTTCCGACAGGCCTCCGCCGGCAAGTTTCCAACGCTGCCGCCCAGCGAGCTCTACTGCCACACGCTGACCGACCCGTCGATCCTCTCGCCCGAGCTACTGAAGCAGGGGTACCACACGCTGACCTTGTTCGGCCTGCACGCTCCTGCCCGACTCTTTGCCGACGACCCGAAGGCGCGCACCGCCGAGTACCTCGAGCGAACGCTCGCTGGCTTCGAAGCACACCTCGCCGAGCCACTGCTCGATGTCATCGCGCTCGACCAAGATGGCCGACCGTGTATCGAGGCCAAGTGTCCGCAGGACCTCGAAGAATCGCTCGGACTGCCGGGCGGCAACATCTTCCACCGCGATCTGCAGTGGCCCTGGGCCGAGTCGGAGCTCGAGGTTGGTCGCTGGGGCGTCGAGACGCATCACGAGCGCGTTCTGTTGTGCGGCAGCGGCGCACGACGCGGTGGTGCGGTCAGTGGCATCGCAGGCCGCAGCGCCGCGATGCACGTGCTCGGCCGGCGGTGATCAGCTTCCTATTGGGGTCAGACCCTTTTAGGAAGTCGAATCAACTAGCCGATCACCCCAACGGCCCCTAACTTCCTAAAAGGGTCTGACCCCAATAGGAAGCTGATCAACCAACCAAACATCCCAGCGGCCTCTAACTTCCTAAAAGGGTCTGACCCCAATAGGAAGCTGATTGCCGGACGTGCTATCGAAAACGCGCGGGGTCGAGCAGTGGGTCGGGCGCAGCCGCTGCACCCGTCACACAATCGGCCGCGAGCTCGCCCGAGACGGGACCGAGCGTGATCCCGAGCATGCCGTGTCCCGTGGCGATCGTGATGCGCCGATCGCTTGGCGACGGTCCGATCAGCGGCATGCTGTCAGCGCTGAGCGGACGTAGCCCCTTCCAAATCGCCGCCGGCTCAGTGCCTGTTATGCCATCGAAATGGTGTTCACCCGCACGACGAATCGCATGGACACGGCGCACGTCAATCAGATCTGGATCCGTCCCGATCTCCATCGTCCCCGCCAGGCGCAGGCGACCTGCCAGCGGCGTACCGACGACGTGTTCGTCCGACAGATAGATCGGGCGTTTGCCCTCCGGGTTCGCACCTGCGTAATCGACGTGGTAGCCCTTCGCAGCCGTCAGCGGTATCGCACTGCCAACGTCGTCTGCAAAGTGGCGCGACCAGACTCCGGCGGCCAGCACGAGGTGGCCGCAGGTCATCACACCACGCGTCGTCTCGATCCGCAGATCGACGCCGCTGCGATCGATACGCATCAGCTCGACGTTCTCGTAGATCTCAGCACCGACCGAGCGTGCACCCGCCGCGACAGCCTGGATGA
This sequence comes from Thermoleophilia bacterium, assembly GCA_016462095.1. Lineage (GTDB taxonomy): Bacteria > Actinomycetota > Thermoleophilia > Gaiellales > F1-60-MAGs149 > F1-60-MAGs149. The sequence continues at coordinate 6,855 of JAEMTW010000033.1, read as the reverse complement.
AGCCGAGCGAATCGACGTGCCCGTCGTCCGTGCAGAGCGCCCCGACCGTGACGTTGCGGACCGACGGCTCGAGCTCGGCAACAGCCGCTGCGTCGAGCTCGATCAAGGTCATCCCCGCAGCGCGCTGGTCCGCGACGATGGCGGCACGGTCTTCGTGCGCGTTCGGCCCGGTCCAGACATTGAGGGTGCCCTCTTCGACCAGGCCCGTCTTGAGTGCGTCGTTCCAGGCTCGATGCAACTCGAGGCTCCGGCGCGCCATCAAGCGCAGGTGCTCCGTGCCACTGTCGGCTGCGTTCGCTCGGGCCGACGCCACCGTAAAACGCGCAATCCAGGCCAGCTCACTCGGGCGGCCACGCAACTTGAGTGGAGCCTCGGCATCAAACAGATGGCGCACGCCTTCGCGCAACGAGGTTGGCGACGCCATGCGTTCTGCATGGCTGGGCGTGACCATGCAGGCGGTGCCCGACGAGGCGCCAACGCCGATCTGGCCGCGCTCGAGCACAACAGACGACACGCCACGCAAGCCAAGCGCGTATGCGGTGCTGAGCCCGATTGAGCCCCCACCAACGATCACAACGTCTGCGGTAGTGGGGAGCGCCTCCATGCTGGAGATCCTACAGTCGTCGTTGCTCGCCCGATACGAGCGCGTGCTACGCCGCTAGCCGCGCAGGCGCGAAATCAGCCGCCACGCACCCGGCAGCAACGCGCCAGCCAAGTACAGCTTGAGCAGATCGCCCGGCACAAACGGGTAGAGCCCGTACTCGAGCGTCGTAGCCACGTCGAGACCCTGATCGACCTTCAACCAGACCAGCCCGAACGCGTAGATGATGACGGTGCCCGTCAACATCGCCGTCACGGCCGACGAGAAGCGACGATCCCACTTGCGCTGAGCCAACATGCCAACGACCACAGCAGCGACCACGAATCCGATCAGGTAGCCGCCCGTGGCGCCAATCACCACGTCGAGACCATGCGCGCGATCCGCGAAGACCGGTATGCCAACAATGCCCATCAGCAAATACAGCGCGGCGGTCAGGCCACCGCGAACCGCACCATACGACGCGCCCATCAACAGCACACCAAACGTCTGCAGTGTGATCGGCACCGGCGTAAACGGAAGTGCGAACGAGACCTGTGCGCACAGCGCGAGGAACAACGCGCCCCCGACGACGAGCAGGGTGTCGGCCAGAAGACCGGTGCGCGGGATGGCGGCGAGGCGAAGAGTGGCTGCGTTCATGCCGGGGAGGGTATCAATCTCGCGCACGGGCTGCGCGTGAGGATCGTGGCAATGCGCCAAACGTGTCGCAGCCGGGTGATTCCGGATCGGAAACAGCCAGCGCGCTACGGTACCCGTCATGCGCCCCGTCTTGATTATCGAACAGGACGCCAAGCTCCCCGGACACGGGCTGCTGGGCGACCGGATTGATCATGCGGGGATGGAGCGTGAGTCGACCGATGCCTGGAGCGACGAGCTCAGTGCTCTCGACCCCTCGGACTATTCCGCAATCGTGGCGATGGGCGGCAATCCAAGCGCCTTTGACATCGAGACCTACCCCTGGCTACTCGGCGTCGAAGACCTGCTGTTGCGGGCAATCGAGGACGAAACCCCCATCCTTGGTGTCTGCCTCGGCGGACAGGTGTTGGCGCGTGCGCTCGGCGCAGAGGTGCGCATCGGCGACGTGGGCGAATACGGCTGGTACGAAATCTCGCCAACGCCAGAGGCTGCCAACGATCCGGTCCTCGCCGCACTGCGGGCCCCATCCGGCTCACTGTCGTGGCATCGAGACGTGTTCGAGTTGCCTGAAGGAGCGATGCTGCTCGCGTCTTCTCCCGCCGCACCAAATCAGGCATTCCGCTTTGGGGCGTCGGCCTGGGGGCTGCAGTTCCACCCCGAAGTCGAGCCCGACGTGTTCGACCTCTGGCAGTCGAACCACCCGGGTGCCGCCGAGATAACGGGACTCACGCCGGAGGTCCTCAAGGCCACCGTCGTCAAGGGCTGTGCCGAATCGCGCGTGTGGCGCAGCGAACTCTTTGACCGTTTTCTTGCTGTCGCGCGGGAGGCTGCATCGTGAGCACACCCCTCTGGACGCTAACCGCAGGTGCGATGGCGCAGCAGATCGCAGCGGGCGAGACCTCGTCGGTCGCAATCGTGCAGAGCTCGCTCGATCGCATCGCCGAGATCAATCCGCAACTCAACTGCTTCTGCTTTGTCTTCGGTGAGCGCGCCCTCGAGCAGGCGCATCGTGCCGACCAGGCCGTCGCAGATGGCAAGCCGCTCGGTCCTCTCCACGGCGTGCCGATCGCGATCAAAGATCTGACCGCCACCAAGGGCGACCGCACGACGCTTGGGTCGTACTCCCACGAGCATTGGGTGCCCGACTACGACAGCGTGATCGTCGAGCGGATGCACGCGGCCGGCGCGATCGTGGTCGGCAAGACGACCACGCCCGAGTTCGCCTATTCGAGTTTTACTCGCAGCCCGCTCTGGGGCGCAACGCGCAACCCCTGGAATCCCGAGCTCAACCCGGGCGGCTCGTCGGGCGGCTCCGCTGTCGCGGTCGCAACAGGCTGCGTGCCGCTCGCCGAGGGCACGGACATGGGCGGCTCGGTGCGGATCCCCGCCAGCTATTGCGGACTCGTTGGACTCAAGCCCGCGTTTGGGCGCATCCCCCTCGATGTGGTGCCGTCGAGCTGGGACACGATCCACCACTTCGGTCCACTCGCCCGCACGATCGATGATGCCCGACTGTTTCTCCTCGCCGCCGCCGGGTACGACGATCGCGATGCGCTGTCGCAGACGGCCACGATCGACTGGACCACGCCGATTACGAGCGACGTTCGAGGGCTTCGACTCGCGATCGACATGGATCTTGGCGACTATGTCGTCGATAGCCAGGTCGAGCGTGAGGTGCTCGCCGCTGCCGCCGCCCTTGCCGATGCTGGCGCGATCGTCGAAGAGGTCGAGCTCGGCTGGACGCGCGAGGTGGCCGATGCCTGGGGCGAGCATTGGAGCGTCTATCTCGCCGCCTGGTTTGGTCACACACTGCCCGAGTTTGGCGACAAGATGGATCCCACCGTTAAGCGCCTGATCGAACACGGTCTCAAGATGGATGCCGTCACCTTCAAGCGTCTCGAGATTTCGCGTAACGCGGCCTGGGCCAAGCTGGCGGCTGTGCATCGCGACTACGACGCGCTGCTCTGTCCGACGATGGCGCAGCTGCCGCTGCCGATCGATACGGATGAGTACGGCGAGTACCGCACCGAGCCCGATGGTCGTTACCACTCACTCGATATGACGAGCCAGTTCAACTTCACGAGCCCGTGCCCAGCCCTCAGCGTCCCCGCCGGCTGGTCCGACGATGGCCTCCCCATCGGCCTCCAGATCATCACCCGCAAAGATCGCGACGATGTCGCCCTCCAGATCGGCGCGGCCCTCGAACGTGTCCGCCCCTGGGCCGACCGCCGCCCCGCGCTTTAAATGTCCAGAAGGGGTCAGACCCCATTTGGACATTCGTGGCTAGGCGCCGCCGAGTCCTGGCCCAGGGTCTGGGCCCCAGGGGTCGCGGCCATCATCGGGAAGCGGCACATCGATCGAGGTGAGGTAGCCGGCGATCATGCGATAGACGCCCGCCAGCACGCTTAGCTCGAGCACGCCTTCGACGCCATAGACGTCGGCGATCCGCTCTTGCAGGTCGGCGGGGATCGACTGCAGCGCGAGTGCTACGAGGGTGAGCGCTACGACATCGCGTTCGTGTGGCGACAACTCGGTGCTGTCGTACTGACCGTGGCGCAGCGCTTCAATCGCCGGCTGAGGCAAGCCAGCGTTGCGCGCGGTCGGCTCGTGTTTCGACCAAACGTACGCGCACTTCGTCTCGGTCGCCACGGCTAGCGTCGCCGCCTCGCGATAGCGATCCGGCACCGTCGCGGCGGTCCGATAGAACCGACCAATTTCGAGCATCATCTCGGCCAGCCCCCGGTGCAACACGAGCGTCCCGTAGAGCCCGTCGAGTCGCCCCCGCTGCTCCTTCAGCTCGGCGTAAAACGCCTCCTGCTCCGCACTCCGACCACCACGCTCGCCTAAGTCCGCCATGCGCAGATCGTACAGGCGACATTTTGGGCCCGGGCCCAGAATGTCGCCTCAGCAACCGTGACGTCAGGCGCGCGGAAATCGCATCAGGCCGCCGCTTGGCGTCAAGACTGCGTCGACGGGGCGGTCGTGCTCCTCGACGGGGACAATGAGAACGACTTCGTCGTCGGCGACGACGGCGATCACGAGGCCATGTGCGCGCGGCAAGGCGCGGTCGTAACAACCCCCACCCTGGCCAAGCCGCAGACCAGACTGGTCGACAGCCAGCGCAGGCGCGAGGATCGTGTCGGCCTGAGCAATCGCGTCCAAACCCAAGCGTGGGCCCGTCGGTTCGAGCAGGCCAAACGCCGCTGGCACCAAATCGGCCGCGCCGGTGTACTCAGCCCAATCGAGATCCAGGTCAGACAACGTAATCGGCAAGAGCACACGACGACCCGCCGCAACCAAAGCGTCAAGCAACGGCAACGTCGGCACCTCGCCGCCGGCACCAACAAACGCCGTCAGCGTCTGCCCAGGCACCTGCTCCGCGTGGGCTGCAAGCAGCAACGCCCAACCAGCCAAGTCGCTTTCCGATCGGGTAGCCCGCCGCGCTCGAACCTCGCCACGAAGTGTCTGCTTGTCGATCATTAGACGCTCGTCTCAGAAACCACTTCGGGCTTCGGCGCCACATCAGAAGGCGTTTCGCCGGGCTTTGGATACGTGCCCCGAAGAGCGCGCACGCTCGGCGTCGCAAGCACCATCACGACATTGACAAGCACCGCTAATGCACCAAGCCAGACGGCACCAGACGTCGTCAGAAACCCCGTTGTCACTCCAACCATCGCCATACCAACCGGCATCATCGCGACGCTTCCGAGCGTACGGAACGAACCGACGCGCGATCGCATTTCGGCTGGCACCTCGCGGGTAATCGTCGTCTCGAGCAGCGTGCCCGAAATCGAAATCACCGCACCGGCCACGATCGCGGCCAACGCAATCAACGCCACAGCGGGCGTGATTGCCAAGACTACGAGGAATCCAGCAAAGGGAATACAGAGCAGGTACGACAGCACGAGAGGACGCGCCGGACGCAGCTTCATTACCGTCAGCCCGCCGATCAAGAAACCAATTCCAAAGCCAGAAATAACGGCCGCCCATGAGCTCGCGCCGTTCAACTTTTCGTCAGAAATCACCGGCCCAATCGCGTAGATCGACGGCATCACAAACAGCGCGTAGAGCACCTCTCCTCCGACAATGACGACCAGCCAGGTGCGCGACGAAAATTCGCGCCAACCAGCGGCAAGGTCCTTCCGAAAGTTCCGATTCCGCCACGGCGCTGGCACCCCGCGCGTGCGCATGAACGACAGGCAGATCGCGCTGATCACAAACGTCAACCCGTCAACGGCTATCGCGCCCGCCGGACCGAGCACCGCAACGGAAATGCCACCAACCGCACCGCCGATTGCAATACCAAGCGCCGGTGTTGTCGAGAGCAGTCCATACGCCTCTTGCAGATTTTCGGCAGATACGGTCTGCGGAACGATGCCACTCAGGGCTGGCCGAAAGAACGCTTCAGCCGCACCGTAGAGCGCCATCAGCACGATCAGTGCCCAGATGCCCCCAACATCAAGCAGCAATGCTCCAGCGACGATAAACATCAAGAGGCCGCGAATGATGTCGCTCGCGAGCATCACGAGTCGCCGCGGCAGACGATCGGCCCAGACACCACCAACCAAGAGCAGGATCGCGTTCGGAATTGCACGCGCCGCAAGCACAGCGCCGACCTGACCCACAGAGCCACCCATCGCGAGGATCGCGAATGGCAAAGCGATCATCGAAACCGAATCACCGATGATCGAGGAGGCCTGGCCCGTCAGCAGCAGCGCAAAGGAGCGCTCACGCAGACACGCGGGCATTGTTCGTCCGATCGTGATTGCGCCAGCCACGCCCGCACTATCGCAGGTGGCGCGTCAACGGTTCGACGCTCGTGCCCAATCGCCACCGGCACGCCATCCCTGGGAGGACATGACAACCGCGCGGATGTGGTGTCCTCCCCCCAGTCAGCGCCACGTGCCCCACACGCGTCACTCCGAGGGGAGGACACCACATCCGCGCGGTTGTCATGTCCTCCCTGTATCTCGAGTGGGCCTGGATCGCGCTTGGGGCGCCCGACCTTGCGGCCAGCACGTAGGATGCTCGCGTGAGCGAGCACCTCTGGATCCCTGACGCCGAGACGATTGAGTTGGCGCAGTCGACGGCGCTCGCGCGCCACCTTGAGGTCGAGACCTATGAGGACGTGTTGGCGCTCGCGCTCGCCGAACCCGAACGGTTTTGGGACGAGACGACACGCTGGCTCGAGCTCGGCTGGCAGACGCCGTGGTCGAGCGTGCTTGATACCTCGGCGGGCCTGCCGTGGGCCACATGGTTTGGTGGCGGCAGACTCAACCTCGCCTGGTCGTGTGTTGGCCAGCACGTCGAGCGTCGCGGTGCACACGAGGCGATCGTTGTCGAGCACGAGGACGGCTCGATCGAGACGCGCACGTTTGCCGAATTGTGGGAGGAGGTCGGCCGACTTGGGCTGGCACTCCAGAGCCTCGGCGTCGGTGAGGGCGACCGTGTTGCCGTTGTCTTGCCGATGGGCGTCGAGGCGACAGCCGCGATCTACGCGACCGCGCGCATCGGTGCGATTGCCGTGCCGATCTTCTCGGGCTTCTCGGCTTCCGCGATCGCCGCTCGCTTTGAGGACTGTGATGTCAAGGTCGTAATTGCCCAAGACGAGAGTGCGCGCC
>JAEMTW010000205.1 GCA_016462095.1 Thermoleophilia bacterium | reverse complement strand
GCTGATCGAAGTGGTTGCCGACCGCGTTGCGCCATCTGCGCTGCCTGTGCGCTGAGGCTTCGCGACGAGATTCGCTGCCCCACTTTTTCACGTTTTTAGGGGGAGTGTCACCGCGATTTCACCGAGCGGCGAACGATTCGTGCTGGTTTGGAGTCCACTTGGTGAACAGCCTTGCGGCGGCTCGCGCAATTTGCAGTGATGAAGCAATACCGCACTGGAGGAGCCTGCATGCGCACGTTGCGAACCCTACGAACCGTGGTCTTGGCGGTCACCGCTGTGGCTGCAATCGGTCTCACATCCGGCCAGGCTCTTGCGGCCGCCGGCTTGTCGATGACATTTGTGGGGCGTGCTGCGGGTGGCGGCATGAACTCCAGCGGTGGCGCCTCAGAGATCTCGGCATACTCGCCGGCGACACAGCGGCTCTTTGTGACGAATGGCATGACGAACAAGATCGACATCTGGAATCTCGCCAAGCCGACTGCGCCTGTGCTGATCTCTTCGATGACGTTGCCCAGCGCCACGGGCGTGCAGAGCGTCGCCACGAACGGCACGCTCGTCGCCGCGGCAGCGACCGCGGGTGACGGCACGGACGACAAGTTCGAGCCCGGCCGCGTCTTCATCTTCAACACGAGCGGCACGCTCGACACCCGTGCACCGAGTGGCGTCGAGGTCGGCATGCTGCCGGACTCCGTGCACTTCTCTCCGGATGGCAAGACGCTCGTCGTGGCGAACGAGGGAGAGCCGAAGGACTACTGCCAGGTCAACGGCGACTTCGTTGCAGCAAATGATCCCAAGGGCACGGTCTCGATCATCGATGTAACGTCGGCAACACTTTCAGCCACCACCATCGACTTCTCGGCCTACAACGCGAATGCAGCCGGGATCCGCACGGCAGGCGGCCGCATCTACGGGCCTGGGGCGACGGTCGCCCAGGATCTCGAGCCGGAGTACGTCGCCATCAGCACCGACTCCAAGACTGCGTTCGTCACACTGCAGGAGAACAATGCCGTCGCCGAAGTCGATCTCGCGACGAAGACGGTGACGCGGATCATGGGTCTTGGTTACAAGGATCACTCCGTCGCCGGCAGTGGTCTGGATCCGTCGGATCGCGAAGTATCCAGCTCGCAGGGTGCGGTCACGATCGGCACGTGGCCGGTCTTTGGCATGTATCAGCCAGACAACATCGCCACGTTCACCGGCAGCGACGGTGCGAAGTACTTCATGACGTCCAACGAGGGCGACTCGCGCGAATACCCGTGCCTCCTTGGCGGCACCAGCACCTCAACGTTGGAGGCGGAGGATGGTCGAATCGGGGCGAACGGCATCGACGGCCAGAGCGGCGCCGATGGTCTTTTGGGACGGCTAACGGTAACGCGCTTCGCCCCATCGGTGTCGACAGCCAACCTCACGTACGGGGGAGAGACGTTTGCGTCTGGTACTCCTGCGTACACGTCCGCATATTCCCTCGGTGCCCGCTCGATGACGATCTGGAAGGTGCCGGCCGGCGCAGGCATCGGCTCTGCGGTCAAGGTCGCGGACACGGGCGATCTGATTGAGCAGAAGACGTCGGTGCTCTACCCCACGTTCTTCAATAACGATGGGAAGAGCAGCAACGGCGGCTTCAACGCCTTCGACTCGCGCAGCGACAATAAGGGGCCCGAGCCCGAGGGCATCGCCACCGGTCACGCCTTCGGCATGCAGCTGGCCTTCGTCGGTTTGGAGCGCCAGAATGGCGTGATGGCCTTCGACGTCTCGAACCCGGCCAGCCCGCGCTTCCTTGACTACCTGAACACGACCAACTATTCGAGTACGTCCGGTGCTAACTACGCCACGTCGACCAACGCCGGTGACGTCTCGCCAGAAGGCATCCTCTTCGTCAGCGCGTCCGACAGCCCGACGGGCAAGCCGGCGCTGATGGTCTCATACGAGCTCAGTGGTACCACCGCGATCTACAATCTCAACGGCACGGCCTTGGTACCGGGGGTACCGACTGGCGTCACCGCGGTGGCTAACGGGCGCGCCGTGACGGTCTCGTGGACGCGTCCGTCCGAAGATGGCGGTGGGGCGATCACGGAATACCACGTGACGTCGAAGCCGGGTGGCTACACCTGCACGGCCGATGCGACGACAGCCTGCAAGCTCGAGCAGATGCCGGCCGGTCGCGAGTACACCTTCACGGTGAAGGCGCTCAACATCGCGGGCAGCAGCGCGGCCTCGGCAGCGTCTACAGCCGTCAAGATTGGAACCTTCAAGCCGGCGGCACCGAGTGCCATCAAGCTGCGCGCTGGCTCGTCGTCGCTTCGCGTCGAGTGGCGCCGGTCGAACTACAACGGCGGTTCCAAGATCACGAAGTACGTGGCCACGGCAAAGCCGGGTGGCGCAAGCTGCACCTCGACAGGTCGCTCCTGCGTCATTGAGGAGCTCACGGCAGGGCAGAAGTACTCCGTCAAGGTCGTCGCCGAGAATGCAGTCGGCACGTCCACCGAGGTGGGAACGGATCGCGTGCTCGTCGGTGTCCAGCAGGGCGCGAAGAGCATCGCCCAGCGCTCGCCGCTGGCAGTCAACTGGCTCGTCCGCAGCCACTCCCCCGGCAAAGTCAAGGGGAGCATCGTGGCTGGTGACTGCTCGATCGCGGACGGACGCATTACGGCCACCGGCGCTGTCGGCTCGATGTGCCAGGTCAAGGTGACAGTTGGGCGCGCGCCCGGCTTCGCACCGATGACGCGCACGCTCGACCTCGAGGTTCGCGCACCACGCGACTACGAGGAAATCTTCGCCCGACGCCGCTGAGAGCGGAATACCAGCGGCGACTTTCGAGTCGCCGCTGGTATATAGTCGGGCGATGGGAGCACGGAAGGCAGTGCTGCTGGCTCTCACCGCCCTCGCAGCGTTCGTGCCGGCCACTGAGGCCGCACCGCTGCAGCGCTGGACGCTCGTTGATACCCGGCCCCATGACGCCACAGCGTTTACCCAAGGACTCGTCGCGTATCGCGGGGTGCTGCTCGAGAGCACGGGGCTCTTGGGACAATCGACGGTGCGTCGCGTTGACGCCACCACCGGGCAGGTGCTCGCCTCGACGGCGCTCGCAGCCTACGAGTATGGCGAGGGACTGACGGTGCTCGCTGGGCGTGCGACGCAGTTGACGTGGACGCAGAATGTGCTGCATACATACAACCCAATGACGCTCGCTGTGACTGGCACGCGGCGCTACCGCTTCGAAGGCTGGGGGTTGACGACGAATGGTCGGCAG
>JAEMTW010000204.1 GCA_016462095.1 Thermoleophilia bacterium | reverse complement strand
CTCTGGGAGCGCGCCGACCTGCGCGGCGGCGACGGGTGCGCCTGCAGCGAACCCCTCCAGTACGGGGAGGCCAGACCCCTCATGCAGCGACGGAACGGCGACAGCGGCCGCATGCTGATAGAGACTGCGTAGCGTGCGGTCGTCGACGCGACCCAGTCGATGCAGCCACGGCACGCTCGGGAGCTCGTCTGCGCCCCAGCCGTCGGCACCGACCAGTACGAGCTGCTCGGGCGCGCCGGCGGTCTGGCGACGCTGCATCGCCTGGACGAGACGGGCCAGGTTCTTGCGTGGCTCGGGGGTGCCGACGGCGAGCACGTAGGGACCAGCAAAATCCGGAGCGTCAGCAGGTACCGACCAGAACTCTTCGACGCCGTTGATGATCACGTGGACGCGGTCGGTCAACGCTGGCGCGAAGGCGGCCAGATCGGCAGCCGTGTCTTCCGAGACGGCAACGATTGCGTCGGCCGCCGTCAGCACCCGTCGGAGCGTGCGTTGCGAGTAGTGCCGATTCCAACCGCTCAGCGTCTCGGGATAGCGCACGACTGCAAGGTCGTGGACGGTGATGATCGTTGGTGGCGAGCCGGGGGAGAGCGGCCCGCGTGGCAGCGGCAGGTGGAGGACGTCGGCGCCACGCGCAGCCGCCTCGCGCCGGACACCGCGCGGATACCACTCCAAATCGAGGCGCAGCGCAAGTGCTCGCCGTGCAGCGCTGCCACTCTTGGGTGGCGTACCAAGCCCGAGCCGGATCACGTCCACGTCAGGTCGCGCGTCGAGGGCATCCGCGAGCTGCACGATCGTGCGCGCCACCCCAGCCGAGCCGAGCCGCGTCGCCGAGACATCAAGCGCAACCCGCAGCGGGCGCGCCGGGGTACTCATCCGCGCGTCTGGCCTGTGCCGATGACGACGTACTTGGTCGTCGTCAGGGCCTCGAGCCCGATCGGGCCGCGTACGTGCAGGCGTGCCGTCGAGTTGCCGACCTCGGCACCCATCCCGTATTCGCCACCGTCGGTAAAGCGCGTCGAGGCGTTGACATAGACGCAGGCAGAGTCGACGCCGTCGGTAAAGGCGCGGGAGGCCTCGAGCGAGTCGGTCACGATCGCCTCGGAGTGGCCGGTCGAGTGGCGGTCAATGTGGTCGAGGGCGGCATCGAGGTCGTCGACGACGCGGACAGCGAGAATCAGGTCGAGGTACTCGGCATCCCAGTCTGCATCGGTGGCAGCGTTGATCTCGAAGTCGATCGCGGCCCGCGTGCGCTCGTCGCCGCGTAGCTCGACGCCTGCATCGCGCAGCGCAGAGAGGACGGGTTGGAGCAGGTCCGTGCGGTCGGCGTGGACGAGCAGCGTCTCGGCCGCATTGCAGACGCCGGGGCGCTGCACCTTGGCGTTCATGGTGATCGACACGGCCATCTCGGCATCGGCATCGCGGTCGAGGTAGACATGGCAGATGCCACCGGCGGCGGCCAGCACAGGGATGCGGCTCTTCTCGAGCAGAAAGTCCTTGAGGGCCTCGCCGCCGCGCGGCACGACGATGTCGGCCGTACTGGCATCGCTGACGAGCTCGCCGAGGTCGTCGCGCGAGCCCTCGATCGAGATCACGACGTCGGCGGGGAGTCCAACAGCCGTGAGGCCAACTCGAATAGCGTCACCAAGCACCGCGTTGCTTTGCGCGGCTGCGGCCGAGCCACGCAGCAGCGCGACGTTGCCCGACTTGATGCACAGCGCGGCGACATCGACTGTCACGTTGGGACGCGATTCGTAGACGACGAGGACGCGCCCAATTGGCACGCAGATCTTGCTCAGCTCGAGCCCGTTATGCAGGCGCCGATCCTCAACGATGCGACCGACAGGGTCGGGCAGCGCTGCGACGTCGCGCACCGATTGGGCCAATGCTGCGAGGCGCTCGTCATCGAGCGTCAGACGATCAACGAGCGAAGCGGCGGTATTCGAGGCTACAGCCGCCGCGATATCTTCAGCATTGGCCGCCAGAATCGCCGCGGCATTCCGCTCCAGCTCGGTAGCGATTGCCTGCAGAGCCGCATCGCGTAGGTCGGTGTCGGCGCTTCGCAGCGCGCGCGCAGCGGCACGGCCGCGGCTGCTGATGTCGGCGTTCGTAGTAGCGCTCATGCGCGGAGGATACCGCCTGTGAGGGAGAACTAGGCTGGTTGGATCAGCACGAGGCGGTCACGATGCACGGCGGGATCGGCGCCCCGCTTGCCGACATGACGCTTGAGTTCGTCGCTGCCCATCTCGGCGACGCCACGAGCAAAGACCGTGCCATTCGCATCGACGAGCTCCACGCCATCGCCCGCAGCAAAACGGCCGCTGAGGCTGCGAATGCCAACCGGCAGCAGCGAGGCCCCATCCGACTCCAATGCCTTGCGGGCGCCGGGATCGACTTCGATGCGTCCTGCGGTCGTTAGGCCGTGGAGCAGCCAGAGCTTGTAGGCCGACGGTGCGTCGGCGCGAGCCGGGAAGCGTGTGCCAATCGACTCGCCCGCTACGGCCGCGGCGATTGCGCCGCTCCGGCCACCATTGGCGATCACACAGGCCGCGCCACCTGCGCGCGCGAGCTCTGCTGCCGCGACCTTCGAACGCATGCCACCGCTGCCCCAGGCAGAGCCGTCGGCGGTCGTGTCGATTGCAGCCAGCGCGACTTGGTCGGGCACCTCGCGGACGAGCGCGGCATCCGGATGCTTCGGGTCGCGCGTGTAGAGACCCTCTTGGTCGGTCAGCAGCACCAGCAGGCGCGCACCGAGCAGCACGGCAACTTGCGCTGCCAGGGCGTCGTTATCGCCAAAGGTGATTTCTTGCGTGGCCGTCGAGTCGTTTTCGTTGACGATCGGAGTGACACCCCAGGCGAGCAGCGTTTCGAGTGTGTGCCGCGCATTGAGGTATGACTCGCGGCGTTCGAAGTCGCCTGCTGCCAACAGCACCGGGCCGGTCGCGCGGTCGGAACGCCCGAGTGCGCGCTGCCAGGCCTGTTGCAACACGGCCTGTCCAACGGCGGCCGCGGCCTGCAGTTCGGCGACCGTCGTCGGCCGTTCGGCGCGGTTGAGAGCTCCGATACCGAGTGCGATGGCGCCGGACGAGACGATGCACAGCGGGGTGTTCTGCGCGACCTGACTGATCTCGTCGGCAATCCGATCAAGTCGGCTGCGACGCAAGCGCCCATCCGCATCGACCAGCGTCGAGCTACCGAGCTTGATGACAACGGGACGGCGGGACATACCGGGATGGTACGGCAGAGCTAACCCGAGGCGATCAACTTTGCTT
>JAEMTW010000032.1:5316-12614 GCA_016462095.1 Thermoleophilia bacterium | reverse complement strand
GTACGGCCGATCCTACGGACAGTTGCGATACATCGATCGGTATCCTATGTATATGTCCGAAATCGAACTGATCCTCGCTGCGCCCCGCGGCTATTGCGCTGGAGTGGATCGTGCGGTCGAGACCGTGGAGCAGGCGCTCAAATTGCAGGGCGCCCCCGTGTACGTGCGCAAGCAGATCGTCCACAACCTCCACGTCGTCGCCGATCTTGAGACCCGTGGTGCCATTTTCGTCGACGACGTGACAGAGGTGCCGGAGGGCGCGACCGTCGTCTTTTCGGCCCATGGAGTCGCCCCAACGGTGCATACAGGCGCCGAGCAACGATCGCTGACCGTGATTGACGCTACGTGCCCCTTGGTGACCAAGGTGCACAACGAGGCCAAGCGCTACGACGCAGCCGGTTACCACATGCTGCTGATTGGCCACGCTGAGCATGAAGAGGTCGTCGGCACGATGGGTGAGGCACCCGGCGCCATGACGCTCGTTGAGCATGCGGATCACGTCGCGTCGCTGCCCGACTTCCCCGCTGGCCAACCACTCGCCTATCTCACGCAGACGACATTGTCTGTCGACGAAACTCGGAGCATCATCGACGCGCTCACCCAACGGTTTCCGTGGATCGAGAGCCCGGAGAAAGGTGACATCTGTTACGCCACCTCGAACCGGCAGGCTGCAGTCAAGGAACTCGCCAAGGTGACGCAGCTGGTGCTTGTGATCGGGTCGGCGAACTCGTCGAACTCCTGTCGTCTCGTCGAGGTCGCCCGCGATGCAGGGGTCGATAGCTTCCTGATTGAAGACGAGAGCGAGATCGATCCAACCTGGATTGGAGACCGCACGAAAATCGGTATCACCTCAGGTGCATCTGCCCCGGAGCGTCTGGTCCTTGGTGTGATCGAGTGGTTCCGTGATCGTTCTGACGGAATTACCGTCTCGGAGCTCGAGACCGTGCATGAGGACGTCTCGTTCCAACTACCGCGACCGATTCGGCGCGCGCTTGCCTTGGTCGCGGTCGAGACAGCGACTCAAGACAGCTAACGGTCGACCCGGCCGTGCCGTAGCTCGCCAATTGTTTCGAGCCAGTGCAGACTCCGGACGTAACCTTGACAGGACTTCAGATCCGTGTAAGGTCGCCACATGAGTCTACGAAGTCTTTTCCTAACGTTGGTCTTTGCCATTACTGTCGCTCTGCCCGCTGGTGCTAGTGCACAGGGGGCAGGCACCCCCACACAGGCATGGACCGATGGCGCGACCGTCGGCTCGACGACGGGCGCAGGCTGGGGTGCCATGGCGGGAGGCGTCGCTGGACGCCCCTACGTGACGCGCCTGACCGCGACGAACGCTGGCGTGGAGAGCGTGCTGATCGACGGTGGTACGACGACTCCGCCGCCCATGACAGGAGGCATCCCGACGGTGGTGATCTCTCCCACCAATCTTTGCCAGGCAGGACAGACGCCAGCCCAGGGCCAATGCTACGCCACGCCAAATCGAGTCGGGCTCGCCCTTGGCGTTCCCCAGACCGATAACGTCAATACTGATCTGACCGGCGCCGCGACTGTCGAAACGATTTTCGACATGACCGTGCGCATGAACACTCTGGGGCAATCTCTGCGCTGGTCGTGGGCAAACCTCGACCTGCTCTATTGGAGCGCGACGGGGCTCGGCACGGCCGATGCGCAGGTACGGATCCGCTTCCGCCCGGTCGCCACGCAGTTCGTGACTGACTTCACACCCGGTAACGGCTGCACTGCGACCCCGATCTTCGCATGCGAACCCCAGCAGGCTTCTGTGCAGGTGCTTTCCGCCAACATCTCCTTCAGCCTCGACGACACAGTCAACGCCGCCCTGACCGGAGCCATCTTCGCAACGCAGGGAGCGATCTTCGGCTTTGTCAATCCGACGGGGACGGCGTCGGCACCGGTGCTCGACCTGCAGATGGCCGCAGCGCACTTGAGGGCCGACGGGCAGGTCCAGACGGGTCAGATGAAGGCGGTCCTGCCCGCCCAGACGCTGCTTAACGTCTATGGCGTGCTCCCCGCGGATGCTGCTACGTTCTTCAGCGCAACCCGATCCGGCTCGACCGGCACGAACGGCGCTCCGAGCTACAGCGTATGGAGCGCGGGCACCGAAGGCACTGACGGCCTGCTGATCACCGTCCCCGACATCACGTTCAGTGCCCCGACCTACAAGGTTAAGCGCAAGGTGGTGGCCGCGAAGACCACCGTCAAGACCAGTGGCAGCAGCACGTCCGTCTCCGTCAAGGCGCTCAGCGCCTGTCGCAAGAGTGTCTGCACGGCGACGTTGTACACCACGGGCACGGCCGTCTCGGGCAAGGCCAAAAAAATAGCGAGCGGAGTTTCGGCGGCCGATGGCTCGCTGACCCTCGTGTTCCCGAAGGCGAAGCTTAAGAAGGGCGCTCCGTATTCCGTCACAATCCGGCTTAAGATGGGCTCCAAGTTGGTCACAACCGCAGCCGGCCTCAACGGCGGGGCCATCGCGTGGGGCAACAGTGGCAGCGGTGGCAACGGTGGCAGCGGCGGCAACGGTGGCAACGGTGGCAACGGTGACCAGCGACTCGCGCGACGCTAGTTGAGCCGAGCGTTACGAACGTAGTGTGCAGACTGCGCGTGCAGCCGCACGGAGATCGTCGCCACTGGAGCGTAGTGCCTCGCGGATGGGCTTGACGCCCCGACCAATACCGAGTACCGCGGTTGCGCCGACTTCATAGAGCGCTGCTGCATCGGCATCGACCCGCCCGCCAAAAATCACGCACGGCAGGCCGGCAGAGTGGGCCGCTTGGGCGACGCGCGCGACCGTCTTACCCGCCGCGCTCTGTGCGTCAACCGCACCCTCGGCGGTCAACACGAGTTCTGCTCTGGCAAGCTGCTCAGCGAAGCCTGTCTCTTGCATCACCAATTCGGCGCCCGGGATCGGTGTTGCCCCTAGGAGAAAGCAGGCAGCACCGAGGCCACCCGCTGCGCCGGCACCGGGTCGGCGTGCGCGATCGCCGTACAGCACGTCCAACTTCGCGAGACCGGCGTCGAGGATGGCGACCTGCTCGGGCGACGCGCCCTTCTGAGGTCCGAAAACGGGCGCAGCACCGCATGGACCCGCCAAGGGGCTATCCACATCTAGGGCGACCACGAGCTCCGTCCGAGCAAGGCGCGGATCCAGACCACCGAGCTCGAGACGTGCAACCGCCGGAAGATCCATCCCGCGGCCGCGCAGCACATTTCCATCGCTGTCGAAGGCCTTCAGACCGAGGCCAATCAGGAGACCGAGCCCTCCGTCAACGGTCGCCGAACCGCCAAGACCAATCACGATCCGGGGAGCTCCACGCTCGAGGGCGGCGAGCACCAGTGGTGCGATCCCAGCACTCGTCGCGCGCATCACATCACGACGGCTGCGCGGAATATGCATCAGACCGATTGCCTCGGCCGCCTCAACGATGCAGGTCCCATCGGGCAAAACGCCGAGCGCAGCCTTGCGAGGCCGCCCGATCGCATCACGTGTACTAATCAGTTCGCGACGTCCACCCCGACCCCGGACGATCGCGTCACAGGTACCTTCGCCCCCATCGGCGAGGGGGTGCTCGATTGCGTCCCAGCCAGCCTGGCGGCAGCCTTCGGCCATCGCCTGCGCGGCCTCGTGAGCATCAAGAGCGCCGCGGAGCTTATCGGGTGCACAGAGGGCGACAGGAGACATGATCAGCCGAGGAGGTGGAGGGACGAAAGGGAAACGGAAGCGACGGGCGGAGTATCAACGATCGCACCATCGACGGAGACGGCGTGCGTGACAGGATCGACGCGTACCGATGCCGTCGTCGTATTGCGCACCATGTCTGCCGCGCCGAGCGAGCGCGTGCCATGGACGCCGACTCGTTGCTTCGCGGTAGGTAACTCGGCCGCGCCTCCCCCAGCGATCGCCGCTTGGCTGGTGAAGGCCAGGCTCAGCCGCGCCGGCGCAGTCCCGATGGCACCGATCTGTGCTGCGACGCGCGTTGGCTCGGAGAACGCGGTGGAGGCATTCGGATCCCCACTCACGCCCCAGGTGGGAAACCCCGCCTTCAGCACGAGAAACGGCTTGACGGCGAACCACGCCGGGCTCCAGAGCACGATGTCGGCCAGCTTGCCCACCTCGAGCGAGCCAATCTGGTCGGCCATGCCATGGGCAATTGCTGGGTTGATCGTCGCTTTAGCCAGATAGCGCAAGACGCGCTCGTTATCGTGCCCGCTCGCTTCTCCACCGCGTGCGTCGCGCATCACCGAGGCCAGCTGAAACGTTCGGCGGAGCGTCTCACCAATCCGACCCATGCCCTGACTATCGGAAGACGTCATCTGGATCAGACCAAGGTCGTGCAGGACGTCCTCCGCGGCCATCGTTCTTGGGCGCACGCGATCGAGAGCCAGCTGGTGGTCGCCCGGGAGGTCGGCCTGCAAGACATGCACGGCCTCAACCATCGCGGTATGCTCCGCCGCCGTGTTGATCCCGAAGGGGAACGTGGGGTTCGTCGACGACGTCAAAATATTGGGCTCGCCGGCGAGGCGCATCACGTCGGGCGCATGACCACCGCCGGTTCCCTCAATGTGGTAGGCGTGGAGCGTCCGGCCGGCAATCAGGGCCAACGTATCCTCAACCGTCAGGCACTCGTTGAGTCCGTCGGTGTGGACGCACAATTGGACGTCGTGTTGATCAGCCACGCGTAACGCCATCTCCAAAGCGGTGGCGTGCGCTCCCACGTCTTCGTGGATCTTCAAGCCACCGGCACCGGCCTGGAGCATTCTCTCCAGCGGCTCGGGTCGACTCGACGATCCGCGCGTCAGCATCAACGTGTTGATTGGTGACTGATCGAGCGCCGCATGAACGTGTTTGAGCGCCCAAATCGGATTCGTACCGAGGTTCCAGACCGGTCCATAGTCTTGGATGACGAGCGTCGTAAAACCCGCGGCCAGCGCTTGAGGAATGATCTGCGGCGACAACAGGTGCACGTGCGAGTCGATCGCACCAGCGGTTGCGATCAGCCCCTCACCGGAGACGATTGCCGTATCCGTGCCAAGCACGACGTCGACGCCATCCATGATGTCTGGGTTGCCAGCGCGCCCGATCGAGACAATGCGACCGTCGCGAATACCGATCGCCGTCTTGCGTACGCCGAGGATCGGATCGATGATCACAACCTGCGTGACGGCAATCTCGACCGCCTCCGTGGTCGCCTGTGCCATCAGTCCATCGCGGGCTGTCTTGGCGAAGCCCGCCATCACCTCGTTGCCGCGCTCCTGATCATCGCGTTCTACCTCGACCCAGAGGCTCGTGTCACCCAGACGAATGCGATCGCCGGTGGTTGGTCCATAGACGCGCGCGTAGACGTCGGCGGGAAGCGTCACGCTCCGCTCCCCAAGTAGCCGCGCTCCCGTGCCAGCATCAGCGCCGCCGTCATCGCACCGTCAGCGTCCAAGGGTCCATTGACCAAGCCGGCAAACCCGAAGGCGATACGACGACCAGCAAAGGGGCGGAGCGTGACGGCTTGGGTCTCCCCTGGCTCCCAACGGATCGTACTTCCCGTCGGAACTGCGAGTCGCCTCCCCCACGCCGCCGCACGGTCGAACTCGAGCTGGCGATTGCTCTCAAAAAAATGCCAGTGAGACGTCACCGCGATTGGAACTGCTGCCGTGTTGACAACGACAACCGTGTTGGTGTCGGCAACGTCGTGGGGCTCGACTGAACGTGCTTTGATTGCGCCCGGACCATCAGCCTCGGGGTCACCGAGCGGCGCAGACAGAACGACCAAGCGGGTGCCGTCGGTAAACAATGCCTCGACCTCAATGTGCTGCACGAGCGACGCGGCGCCGGGTAGCACTGCGTCGGAGGTGAGCACAGACATGCCCGCCGCACTCGCCTCGGCATGCGTTGCACCATCGCGCGCGGCCTCACAGACAGTGTCGGAGATGATGGCGACGGCCTCCGGCGCATTGAGGAGCAGTCCCCGACCCCGGCGGGCACGCGCCAGTTCGGCTGCTTGAAACACCAGCAGGCGATCGAGCTCTCGTGGCGTCAACTGCATTGCGTTAGCGTAGCCCGTAACCGCGCTGGTAGAGACTCTGCATCCGTTCCACACGCTTGACGTAATCGCGCGTCTCTCGAAAACGGATGCGGACGACTCGACCGTCCGGCGTGGCCGCGACCCACCGGTCGACATTGCCCTGGCCCGCGTTGTAGGCAGCCAAGGCGAGCTCGAGCGCCTGTGGGTGGTCCGAGTATTTGTCCCGCAGCGCGTTCAAATACCAGCAGCCATAGCGTACGTTCAATTCCGGGTCGTACAGGTCTGACGTTTTGAAGTTACCGCCACCGGTGCGATCCGCAATCCCCTGAGCCGTATCCGGCAGCAGTTGCATCAAGCCAATCGCTCCGGCTGAGGACTCGGCGCGTGGATCGAACTTTGACTCCGTGTACACGACGGCAGCAACCAGCGATGGCTCGAGCCCATAGTTGACTGCATGCGCCTCGATGATGGTCTGAAACTGCAGCGGATAACGCGCACGAAGATACCAGTCCGGTTCGAGTCGAACCGCGTAGATAGCGACCGCGCCGAGCACAAGCACGACGAGCGCGAGGGCTCCGAACAGACGACGCATTACGCCTCAGCGTATCGCGCGATGTACCCGTCAACCGCCTCTTGCAGTTGCTCGTGTGTGCCGGAGTTGTCCAGCAGATCGTGGGCAGCAGCCTCTCGGCGTTCTGTTGACCAGAGCCGGGCTTCCCGCTCGGCTGCCCGTTCGAGCTGCCCCCGCGCTTCCAGGCGGCTACGACGGGTGGCCTCGGGCGCCGTCACGACCAGCACGCGGTCGAAGCGATCAGTCTGACCGGCCTCGAACAGCAATGGCGACTCGTAGACGACGAACGCGGGTGGATTCTGCGCATTGGCGCATGCTTCGACCCATGCCCCGAACTGGTCGAACACGAGCGGATGCAGTAACCCCTCGAGCCAGGCGAGGGCCTCACCGTCGCCGAAGCAGCGCCGGGCCAAGGCAGGCCGATCCACCTCGCCGTCCGGCCCGAGCACATCCCCACCAAAGTGAGCGACGAGCTGGTCGCGCACGGATGCCCTGAGGTACAGATCGTGCACAACTGCGTCCGCGCTCAGCACGGGATACCCGCGCAGCGCGAACGCAGCCAGCACAGACGATTTGCCGACGCCGATGGCGCCCGTTAGCCCGATCACTAGAGGCCGGCGAGACACCGGCCCAGCTTACGCTTTGGGTGCTTCCGCGTCAGCCTCGGCGATGACCTCTTCGACGATGGCCTC
>JAEMTW010000032.1:0-5216 GCA_016462095.1 Thermoleophilia bacterium | reverse complement strand
AACCTCAGCCTCGACGATTGCCTCTTCGACAATGGCCTCAACCTCAGCCTCGACGATGACCTCTTCGACGATCGCCTCAACCTCAGCCTCGACGATGACCTCTTCGACAATGGCCTCAACCTCAGCCTCGACGATTGCCTCTTCGACAATGGCCTCAACCTCAGCCTCGACGGCGGCCTCGACGGCGGCCTCGACTTCAGCGTCGACCTCAGCGCCCTCGGCATCAGCCGCGGCAGCCAACTTGGCAGCGTGCTCAGCGGCGACGGCAGCGGCAACCTCAGCAGCCATGCCCGGCGGCAAGAGCCCTTCAAGGTCGTACTCGCCCTCCTCGACATGGTCGAGCTCGAGGTCCGGTGCGCCACCAGGCTCTGCAATCGGCTCATCCGGATCGATGAACGGATCGCCACCAGGAATCAGGCTGATCGGGGCAAGCACTGGATCGCCCGGCAAGACCTGCTTCATCGAGAGGGACAAGCGACGGCGCTCGGCATCGATCTCGATGATGCGCACGAGAACGTGATCGTTCTGCGACACGATCTCGCGGGGATTCTCGATGTGACGCTCGGCCAACTCGGAGATGTGGACGAGACCCTCGACACCCTGCAGGATCTCGACGAACGCGCCGAACGTGACCACCTTGGTGGCACGACCGTGCACGACGTCGCCCTGCTGATAGCTCTCGAGGACGCGCTGCCACGGATCGGCTTGAGTCTGCTTGAGACCGAGCGAGATGCGCTGACGATCGCGGTCCACGTCGAGCACCTTGACCTCGACCTCTTGGCCGATCTCGAGCAACTCGGACGGATGATTGACATGGCTCCACGAGAGCTCGGAGATATGGATCAGACCATCGATGCCATCGAGATCGACGAAGGCGCCGAAGTCGACGATGTTCGAGACGAGACCCTTGACCGTCTTGCCGGGGGCGAGATCGTCAAGGATGCGCTGACGCACCTCACGGCGCTCCTCCTCGAGCATTGCGCGACGCGAGAGCACAACGTTGTTGCGCGAGCGATTGAGTTCGATCACCTTGCAGCGCAGCTCTTGGCCGCGGAACTCTTCGAGATCCTGCACGCGGCGAATATCGACCAGCGAGGCAGGCAGGAATCCGCGGACGCCAAGATCGATGATCAGGCCACCCTTGACGACCTCGATGACCAAACCGTCAACAGGCTCGCCGCTCTCCGCGGCAGCCTCGATGCGCTTCCACGCCTTCTCAAAGCGGGCGCGCTTCTTGGAGAGGATCAGACGACCGTCTGCGTCCTCCTTCGTCATCACCAACGCGTCGACCTCTTCGCCAAGCTCGACCTCGTCCGACGGGTCCACGCTCCGACGGATCGAAAGCTCTGCGACGGGGATCACGCCTTCGCTCTTGTAACCAATGTCGATCAGGACTTCGTCCTTGTCGATGCGCACGACTTTGCCGGTGACGACGTCGCCCTCGGAAAACTCCGAGATCGTTGCGTCGTAGTTCGGCACCATCTCGCCGTTGACTTCGATCCAAACGCTTGGATCGTCGGCGATCATTTCTTCTGTGGTCTGTGGCATCGGTAGAGGAGTGTCCTTATGAGTTGAGCCGGATGGCTCGATAACGTGCGAAACGATACCAGCGGCCCGTTTCTGGGGCGACAGCGCCCCCACTACTCTTTGGCAGCGGCCCACGTCGGGCCCGCGCCCGCGTCGGCAACCAGCGGCGGATCAAGTGCGTAGGCACTGACCATCTCCTCCACCACGAGGTCTCGGACAGCCGCCGCGTCGTTGTCGGCAACCTCAAAGACAAGTTCGTCGTGGACTTGGAGGACGAGCGCTGCATCGTGCCGCTCGTCGCGTAGACGGCGGTCACAGGCGATCATCGCGACCTTGATGATGTCGGCCGCACTGCCTTGGATCAGCGAGTTAATGGCCAGACGCTCACCCAACTGATGCACCTGGCGGTTTTTGGCGCGCAACTCTGGGATTGGTCGTTGCCGGCCAAGCAGCGTGAGCGCGTAGCCGCGTTCGGCAGTCTCGTCGATGGTGTCTGCAATAAAGCGTTGGACGGCGGGATAGCGGCCGAGATACGTGTCGATGTACTGCTGGGCTTCGTCACGATCGATCTCGAGCTGTTCTGCGAGACCGTAGGCTGAGATGCCATAGATGATGCCGAAGTTGACGGCTTTCGCGCGATCACGTTCTTCCTTGGTCACATCTACAGCAGCCTTTCCGAGCACCTCCGCGGCGGTGGCACGATGGACGTCCTCGCCGCGCCGGAAGGCGTCGACGAGTCCAGGCTCCTGACAGAGATGCGCGAGAATCCTCAACTCGACCTGCGAGTAATCGCAAGAAATCAATTGCCGTCCAGGCGCAGCAACAAAGGCCGCGCGGATCTCTTGTCCAATTGGCGTCCGCACCGGGATCGCCTGCAGATTGGGATTCGTGCTGGAGAGCCGACCGGTCGCGGCGGTGTGTTGAGAGAACGTTGTGTGCACGCGCCCGTCGTTGGCGGCCGCCTCTGGCAGTGCGCGCAGATACGTCGACAGCAGTTTGGACAGCTCCCGCCAGCGCTCGATCACAGGGATGATTGGCGACCGTGGACGCAGCTTTGCGAGCACCGTACGGTCGGTCGATGGTCCCGTCTTGCCGGAACTCTGAACCGGTAGACCGAGTCGCCCGAACAGGATCTCTCCGAGTTGCTTGGGCGAGCCGAGAGCGAACGGGCCCCCAGCGAGCCGGTGTGCCTCAGTCTCCAACTCCGCGAGCTCTGTGGCACAGCGTTCCGCGATCGCCTCGAGCGCGGGAGTATCGACGGCGATGCCAACCCGTTCCATCTCGGCTAAGACGGGCACAAGTGGCAGCTCAAGATCTGCCAGCAAGCCAAGTAGGTGTCGGTCGGCGAGGCGCTCGGTGAGCACGGGATGGAGGCTGCGAACACCGATCGCTTGGCGCAGAGCGTCCCTCCCCTCCCCGTCGGTCTCCACAGCCAGCGCGTGCTCGCGCATCAGATCGTCGAACGCGTAGCCACTGCGACCGGGGTCGAGCAGGTACGCCGCCAAGGCCGTGTCGAAGGCTGGTGCAATGCGTTCTGCGCCGAGCGCGCGCAGCGCAACCTTGGCGTCGTGCGCGATCAGGCCTGGCCCGGCCAAGGCTTCGGCAAGGTCTGGTTCGTCGATTGACACGACCCAGTTACCCGCGTCGCTGGAGACTCCAAGGAACCCCTCTGCAACGGCAATGCCTGCCTCCGTAGAGTCCGCTAGCGCATGCGCAAGCTCTGCGCCCGTAGCTCGCGTTCCGCGCACGATCGGCCCTGTTGGCAGCGGAGCATCCAGCGTCAGCGCGGGGAGCAGTGTCTCCAAGTCGTCGAGCCTCCGCAGCAGCCCATGCATTTCCCACTTGCGGAACAGCTCGGCGAGGCGCGAGCGGTCTGGTGGCGTTCCCATCTCTCCCGCCGGATTGAAGTCGGCCAACTCCGGGATGTCGCGAACAATCGTGCCGAGCTCGCGCGATCGAAAGGCCTCTTCCCGGTTCTCGAGCAGCGACTGCTTGCGCTTGGGGCCGCTGATCTCGTCGACGTGGTCGTAGACGCCCTCCAGCGTGCCAAAGCGTTGCAACAGTTCGGCGGCCGTCTTCTCGCCGATCCCTGGAACGCCAGGAATGTCGTCCGAGGTATCGCCTTTCAGGCCAATCAGGTCGGGTACCGCTGTATGGGGCACTCCGAGGCGCTCGGCGACCCGGGCAGGGGTGTAGACGAGTACCTCTGTCATACCACGCGGCGTCATCATCAAGCAGACCCGCTCGGAGACAAGTTGGAAGGCGTCGCGGTCTGTCGAGACAACGCACGTAGCGATGCCCTGCTCGTCCGCGATGCGTGTCAAGGTGCCGATCACGTCGTCGGCCTCGCGCGTGATCACACTCAGGTTGCGATAGCCAAAAGCCTCGACGAGTTCCGGAAAGAACGGGCGCTGTTCCTTGAGGAGCTCGGGCGTTGGCTTTCGCGTCGACTTGTAGCCCGGGTGCAGCGCGAGGCGCTCGGTGGGCCTCTCATCCCAGCAGACGATCACTCCGCTGGGCGTGTAGTCCTGCAGCAATTTGAGCATCATGCTGGCAAAACCGAACAGCGCACCGGTCGGAAAGCCCTCGCTCGTTGCAAAGTCCTCTGGCAGCGCGTAGTAGGCGCGATAGGCCAGCGAGTTGCCGTCAACAAGAAACAGCCGGCTCGCCCTGGCGGGTGCATCGTTGAGATCGAGTTCGGAGGCTTTCTTCGGCATAGAGGGAGACTAGTCGCACGGCAACCACGCTACGCTGCGACCGATGGCTACACACCACTCTGCCTCTTACAGTTTGACGATTCGAGCGGTGATTCCCCACGAGCCGGGACAATTCGCACGGGTGGCTGCGGTGATTGGCGAGGCGGACGCTGTGCTCGGAGCGATCGACCTGGTTCGGGTCGACGCTGGCTCGGTGGTGCGCGACATTAGCGTCCTCTGTGCGAACGAGGATCATGGCTATCGCGTGGTCGATGCAATTCGTGCGATCGACGGGATTCGCGTCGTCAGCGTCTCTGACCGCACCTTCCTGATGCACAAGGGCGGCAAGATTGAGATGACTGCGAAGACGCCAATTCGCACCCGCGACGATCTTTCGATGGCCTATACACCGGGCGTTGCCCGCGTCTGTCAAGCGATCGTCGACGAGCCCGAAAAGGTTTGGAACCTGACCTCTAAAGGCAACACGATTGCCGTGGTCACCGATGGCACCGCCGTTCTCGGCCTCGGCGATATCGGTCCTGAGGCTGCGATGCCGGTGATGGAGGGCAAGGCGATGCTCTTCAAGGAGTTCGCTGGCGTCGACGCGTGGCCGATCTGTCTCGACACGACGGATCCCGATGAGATCGTGCGGTGCGTCAAGGCACTGGCCCCTGGCTTCGGCGGCATCAACCTCGAAGACATCGCGGCGCCCCGTTGCTTTGAAATTGAGCGTCGCCTCCAAGAGGCTCTCGACATTCCGGTCTTTCATGATGATCAGCACGGCACCGCGATCACGGTTTTTGCGGCCCTTCGCAATGCCCTTCGCGTCGTCAACAAAGAGCTCGCCGATGTCAAGATCGCAATCATCGGTACGGGCGCTGCCGGCACTGCCGTGACCGACATGCTACTCGCCGGAGGCGCAACACACATCGTCGGCTGTGACGTAGATGGCATCGTGCATCGCGATCGTCCAGGTCTCGATAGCGCACTACG
>JAEMTW010000203.1 GCA_016462095.1 Thermoleophilia bacterium | reverse complement strand
GCGACCATGACACGCGCCGCGGTTCTCTACGAAGTTGATGCCCCCCTGATCATCGAAGAGGTCGAGCTCGGCGAGCCACGTGCCGGCGAGGTCTCGATTCGATTGGTGGCGTCTGGCGTCTGTCACTCGGATCTGCACACGATTAATGGCTCGTTTCCGTGGCCGTTGCCAGCGATTTTCGGTCACGAAGGGGCGGGTATCGTCGAGTCCGTCGGTCCCGGTGTGACCAACGTTGCGCCCGGCGATCATGTGATTCTTACGTGGCTTCCCTACTGCGGCACGTGTCGTCAGTGCCTGCGGGGTCGACCAAATATCTGCGAGGGACAGGCCTGGTCGGACGGCGGCATGATGATGGACGGCACGAGTCGCTTCACAGGTGCTGCCGGCACGATCCATCACTGCACTGCGTCGAGCTTCGCCGAACGCACGGTTGTTGCTGCCCAGACCTGTATTCGCGTTGACCCATCCCTCGACCTCGTCGAACTCTGTCTCTTTGGCTGTGCCGTAATGACGGGAGTGGGTGCCGTGCGCAACAGCGCCAAGGTTCAGCCGGGCGATAGCGTGGCGGTTGTTGGCTGTGGCGGCGTGGGGCTCAATGTGGTTCAAGGTGCCCGGATTGCTGGTGCAGGCCGCATTATTGCGATCGATCGTGTTCCCGAGAAGTTGGCTCTTGCACAGGAACTCGGAGCGACTGAGGTGATCAACTCCGCGGAGGTCGATCCGGCCGCCGTCTTGCCAGAAGGAGTCGACCACGTCTTCGAGGCCATTGGTCGAACCGACACGATCGAGACGGCCATCTCGCTGGTGGCGCCCGGCGGGCAGGCACTGCTGATCGGGATGGCGCC
Source organism: Thermoleophilia bacterium (assembly GCA_016462095.1). Lineage (GTDB taxonomy): Bacteria > Actinomycetota > Thermoleophilia > Gaiellales > F1-60-MAGs149 > F1-60-MAGs149. The sequence continues at coordinate 2,451 of JAEMTW010000203.1, read as the reverse complement.
AGTCGGCGCAACCGTGCCGATTACGCCGCTGGACCTGACGCTGACCGACCGATCGATTCGAGGCTCGTGGTACGGGGGTGTCGTGCCAGAGCGCGACTTCTCGATCTTGATCGACCTCTACCGATCGGGCGAGCTACGCATGGATTCGATCGTGCAGCGGATTAAACTCGACGACATCAACGAAGCATTCGACGCAATTCGGCGGGGCGAGGCGATTCGCTCGGTGATCGTCTACCCGTAGGCGAGAACTACCAGGCGCCGCCGAGCGCTACACGAACCTCTTCGCCGGAGATCCCGCTGCTCTGCTCGGAGCAGAAGAAGGCGATCGCGGCTGCGACTTCATCTGCCTCGACGACACGGCCCGCTGCATACTCCGCAGCGCGCTCCTTCCAGATCTGATCCACGCTTACTCCGAGCCGTTCCGCATCGACAGCCGCGTGCGCCTCCGACATTTCTGAGCGAACCCATCCCGGCAGGACTGCGTTGCAGGTGATGCCGTACGGGGCACCATCCTGTGCAATCGATCGCATCATCCCGAGGATTCCTGCCTTCGCCGCACTGTAGGCCGAGTTCGCTGGCGCGCCACTCGTGGCAGCGGTGGACGAGACGAGCACAATGCGACCACCGTGTTCTTTCAGGTCGGGCCAGGCCGCACGGATGGTAAAGAACGGGCTGTCCAAATGGATAGCCATGCTCGTCTTCCAGCTCTCCGTCGTCTGTCTGCCGATATCAGTCTCCATGTACGAGCCGACGCCGGCCGCAAGTACGAGTCGTGTCAATTGACCTTCACTTCTGGCTGCGTGCACTGCCTCATCGCAACCACGTTCCGTCGAGACGTCTATCGGTAACGTCCCCTCTCGACCGGAGCGAGAAACGCCGACGACCGTTAGTCCCTGACGCGCAAGAAGGCGTGTTGTGGCGAGTCCAATGCCGCTGGATGCGCCGGTGATGAGTGCGACGCTCACGGTGCTGCCTCCACGCTTCGGGTTCGTTCTCGATAGCTGCCAAGCGCCGCACGGAGGCGCTCAGTTGAGGCCAGATCGGGCTCGACGGTACGCGTCGCCGGGAACGACGGCACAACACCTAGTGCGTGCAGCGCAAACAAGGCGGGTCCGGAGCCGCCACCTGCGAGCGGGGAAACCTCAAGTGGCTGACCAAGAGCGTCGGCAGTAACTTGTAGCCAGGCGTCGCTCTGGACACCACCACCCGTGACAACCCAGCGATCGATATGGGCGACTGACTCGATCAGATCTGAGTGGTCAAGCGTGGCTAGGCCGAGCGCATCAACGACGGCGCGCACAATCTGTGGGCCTGTCGTCGTCAGCGAAAGACCAGTAATCGCACCCTGCGCATCGACTGTGCGGACAGGTGTTCGCTCGCCTGTCAGATACGGAAGCATCTCGACGCCCGAGGCGTCGGCTGCGACATCGGTACCGAGGAGCGAATGTGCCCACGCGAGGACGTTGCCGCCGTTCGCCGTCGAGCCTCCGAGCAGATAGCCATCGCCTGGATACGGCTGCAACTCAAGACCAGGAACCGTGACGGGCACCGGCACGACGCCGTAGATGATCAGCGTCGAGCCGAGGATCACGCAGCCGTCGCCAACCCGGGTGCAGCCGGCGGCAACCACGTCGACATACGAGTCAAGCGTCCCCGCCACAACGGGGATTCCTGTCGGCACACCGATGTCTGCGGTCAGTGGGCCGATGACTGCCAGCGGATCAATCGACGGCGGTAGCGGTACAGGGCATTCCGTTCCTGCGTGGACATACTGCAGGCGTGTAATTGCATCCATCGTGGGCTCGCCCGTGAGGCGCCAACCAACCCACGAAGCCATATCGACTGCAAACGCGGCGCCGGGTGTTCGCTCGCTAAGCCAGAGCACCTTTGCGAGCGCGTGATCGTGACTCAGCATGGGGTCGATAGCGCGTCGCTCATCGTTCGCACGGGTGTCGAGTGAGAAACACAGCCCAGGCGTAAGCGGAGTTGCGAACGAATCAACCAGGAAGGGCGTTGGCCCAAGTGCGCCGATACCGATCACGTCGACGGTATCTGCTGCTTCGCCCAATTGGTCAATTGCAGCGCACATCGATAACCATGCGGCCTCAGGGTCGTACTCGGCTTGGCCACCGGCGATGCGCACGGGATCCCCAGCACGTCCCGTCGCGATCAGCCCGTCGTGATCGTCGACGACCGCCGTGCGTACGCCAGAGAGGCCGAAATCTAGGCCGAGCGCTCGTGTCACTGGTGGATGAGTCCGTGCAGGCGCTGGACGGTGCCGATTAGATCGCCAGAGCCCCACGCATTTCGACCGAACGCGACGCCAGAAGCGCCGTGAAGAAGACAGTCCTCGACCGTCGAAAACAACGCCTCTCGATTTCCCGACAGATCTCCTCCGGCGAGCACGATCGGTATTCCCTGCGCGCGGCACTCGTCGAGACCCGACGCAGG
>JAEMTW010000031.1:11491-12762 GCA_016462095.1 Thermoleophilia bacterium | reverse complement strand
AGCGAAATTCCTTGTCGGGTAAGTTCCGACCTGCACGAATGGCGTAACGACTTGGGCGCTGTCTCAACGAGGGACTCGGTGAAATTGTAGTATCGGTGAAGATGCCGATTAATCGCAGCTAGACGGAAAGACCCCGTGAACCTTTACTGCAGCTTGATATTGGGATCCGGTTCATCCCGTCCAGGATAGGAGGGAGGCTTTGAAGCCATGACGCTAGTCGTGGTGGAGCCATCCTTGGGATACCTCCCTGGATGTTTCGGATTTCTAACCCCATGCCGTGATCCGGGTGGGGAACAGTGTCAGGTGGGCAGTTTGACTGGGGCGGTCGCCTCCTAAAATGTAACGGAGGCGCCCAAAGGTTCCCTCAGCATGGTCAGAAATCATGCGTAGAGCGTAAAGGCATAAGGGAGCTTGACTGTGAGACCAACAAGTCGAACAGGTACGAAAGTAGGACTTAGTGATCCGGCCGTGGAGAGTGGAATTGCGGTCGCTCAACGGATAAAAGGTACTCCGGGGATAACAGGCTTATGATGCCCAAGAGTCCATATCGACGGCATCGTTTGGCACCTCGATGTCGGCTCAACGCATCCTGGGGCTGAAGTAGGTCCCAAGGGTTGGGCTGTTCGCCCATTAAAGCGTTACGCGAGCTGGGTTCAGAACGTCGTGAGACAGTTCGGTCCCTATCTGCTGTGATCGTTGGAGAATTGACAGGAGCTGCCCCTAGTACGAGAGGACCGGGGTGGACAGACCTCTGGTGTCCCAGTTGTCGTGCCAACGGCATCGCTGGATAGCTACGTCTGGATGGGATAACCGCTGAAAGCATCTAAGCGGGAAGCCCACCTGGAGATGAGTTCTCCCATCCCTTTAAGGGAGTAAGGGCCCTGGTAGACCACCAGGTTGATAGGCGAGATGTGGAAGTGCAGCAATGCATGTAGCTAACTCGTACTAATAGCCCGAGGTCTTATTTTAAACTCGAACACCATTATCACTATGTAGTTTTCAGGGAGCGGTCGCTGTACCGCATGCTTCCCTAACCGCTTTCCGGTGGTTATGGCGAGGGGGATCCACCTCTTCCCTTTTCGAACAGAGTCGTTAAGCCCCTCAGCGCCGATGGTACTTGGTGGGAAACTGCCCGGGAGAGTAGGACGCCGCCGGAATATTTATTGAGAAAGCCACTCCGCAAGGGGTGGCTTTCTTGCGTTCTGGGGCAATTGCGTGGCCGTGGCTGGCGATCAGTAGCCACTGCGGCGCTGGTTGTTCCCGTTTTGGTC
>JAEMTW010000031.1:3187-11481 GCA_016462095.1 Thermoleophilia bacterium | reverse complement strand
CCGTTTTTGTCCGAGTCTGCCGAGCGGTTCCGTTGACGCTAGTGGCTGGTCAGCTCGATCGGTGGCCCGGCGTCGCCCAACAGCGGCGCGTTATAGGCCAGCACACGCCAGATTGGTCCCGCGGCCGACTCGCGTCGGCGCAGGTAGGTCGCGTGGCCGTGGCTGATGCGTCCGAGGTGGATCCGCTGCTGTTCCGCGGTCAGTCCGATGATGCGACCCGTCACAGCACCGATCAGGCCGCCGTGGGCGACGATCACCAGCAGATCCGACTCGTCGAGGCCTTCCGAATGGTGATTGAGGGCCCGCGTGCCGCGCTCGGCGACGTCGGCGTAGGTCTCGCCGTCTGTCCAGCCGGTGCCACCTTCGTCGTGTCGAAGCGCTCCCTCAGGGTCGCGGGCGGCGGCCTCGTCGTGGGTCAGGCCTGCCCAGCTACCCACGTCGATTTCTCGCAAGTCGGGGTCGGTGACGACAGGAAGGCCCAAGAGTTCGGCGAGCGGCCGAATCGTCTGCTGCGCGCGTACGAGATCCGACGTGACGATATGGGTCGGCTGTTGCTTGGCAAGGGGTTTGACGAGCCTGTCGGCCTGTTCGAAGCCCAAGGCATTCAACGGAACGTCGGAATGGCCCTGCCAACGAGCCTCGCGGCTCCAATCGGTCTCGCCATGTCGAACCATGATCACGCGTGCCATTGACACAGGGTACGCGCTGGGTTCCCTGCGCACCCGGTACCCTTTGGGTATGGATCTCGGACTGACAGGGCGCGCCGTACTGATTACGGGCGGTAGCCAAGGAATCGGGCGCGCTACGGCAGAGGTGCTCGCTCGTGAGGGCGCGCGCGTTGCTGTCGCAGCGCGCAGCCAAGACGCTCTCGACGAGACCGTTGCCTTGCTGGAGAGTGCGGGGGCTGCAGACGCGTTTGGGATCCAAGCCGACCTTGCGCTCCCCGGTGGACCAGAATGGGCCGTCTCGAAAGCCTGTTCGCGCTTTGGTGCGCTCGACGTGCTCGTCGCCAACGTGGGCTTTGCCGTCGCGCGAAAGCTCGATGACGTGACGGACGCAGAGTGGGAAGAGTCGTTCCAGTTGAACCTGATGAGCCACATCCGCGCCGTCCGGGCTGCGCTGCCACATCTGCGTCAGAGCGACCAGGCGCGCGTCGTGCTCGTCTCGTCGACGGCCGGCAAGCGTCCGTCCGGCGGCATGCCGGACTACAGCGTGATGAAGGCTGCGCTGCTGTCGTTTTCGAAACTGGTCGCGGATCTCGAGGCCAAGAATGGCGTGCTCGTCAACGCCATCTGTCCTGGACCGACCGGCACGCCCGCGTGGCTTGCCGAAGGCGGCCTCGCGGATCAGACCCGCGGCGAGGGCACGCGCGAAGACGCGCTCGCGAAGGCGGGGGCGGGACGCCCGATCGGTCGCATGGCCGAGCCGGCGGAGATCGCGGACATCATTGCGGTGCTGTGCTCGGCGCGAGCCTCGTACGTGACGGGCTCGGCATGGGGCGTCGACGGTGGCACCGTCCCCGTAATCATCTGACCCAGCCGCCCGACTCTAGTGCGTGGACTACGCTGTCGGTGTGAACGAACCCTCTGCTGTTGATCGAGACGAGGCGCTGGCTGGTCCAGTCGCGCAAGGCTTCGCCGAGCGCATGGCCGCAGCCGAGGCCGTGCGGCTGGTTCCCTGGGCAACCCGCTCGCAGGATTCGCTGGGGCGTTCGCACGAAGAGGCTGCGTGCCTCCTACGCACACCGTTTCAGCGCGACCGCGACCGCATCGTGCACTCCAAGGCGTTTCGGCGACTGAAGCACAAGACGCAGGTCTTTATTGCCCCCGAGGGCGACCATTTCCGCACGCGCCTGACCCACACGCTTGAGGTGACAGGCATCGCCCGCGCCGTGGCGCGCGCCCTGGGCCTCAACGAAGATCTGACTGAGGCAATCGCGCTTGGCCACGATCTCGGGCACCCGCCATTCGGACACACCGGCGAAGAGGCGCTGTCCGACATCCTCGAGGAGCGCACGGGGCGCCGCTTTCATCACAACGAGCACTCCCTGCGCATCGTTGAGCACCTGGAACGCGATGGGCGTGGCCTCAACCTGACGGACGAGGTGCGCGACGGGATCCTCAACCACACGGGTGCCACAGCGCCCCGGACGCCTGAGGCGCGAATCGTCAAGCTCGTCGATCGCTTTGGCTACATCAACCACGACATCGACGACGCCGTGCGCGCGGGCGTGCTCGATCCTGCCCGCCTGCCGCAAGAGGCCACCGCTCTGCTTGGCACGACGGCCGCGCGGCGCATCGACGCGCTCGTGCACGACCTGGTCGAGCGCTCTGCCGTGGTGGAAGACATCGAGCAGACGACGCCCTACGCCGAGGCGCTCCTCGAGCTGCGGCGGTTCATGTTCGACGAGGTATATCTGCGCCCAGCCACCGAGACCGAGCGTGGCCGGATTCGCAACGTCGTGCAATCACTCTTCGTCTGGTTCTTTGAGCACCCAGAAGAGGTGCCGATTTCGGAGGACTCCTTCGAGACGCGAGTCTTGGATCACGTCGCTGGCATGACGGATCGCTATGCCTTGCGCGCCTATCGCGCGCGCTTCGAGCCGGACGCCTGGCGCTTCTAGGGGGCTGGCGTGGCGGGACGGATCAATCGGGCAACAGTCGAGCGGGTGCGCGAACGCGCCGACCTCGTCGAGCTCGTCTCTGCGCGAACCGGTCAGGTACGCCAAGTCGGTCCACGCGCGATGGCTCGCTGCCCATTCCACGACGAGAAGACGGCGAGCTTCTCGATCGAACCGGCGCAGAAGCTCTACCACTGCTTCGGGTGTGGCGTCAGTGGCGACGTCTTCAAGTTTGTGATGGAGCTCGAAGCCTGCGAATTTCCCGAGGCCGTCGAACGACTGGCCGAGCGCTATGGCGTGCCGATCGAGTACGAGGAGCTATCGCACAAGGAAGCGGAGGAGCTCGATCGTGAAAAGAAGATCGAGCGATTGCTGGAGGAGACGTGCGCGTACTACGAGCGCGTGCTCGTCGATAGCCCCGAGGCCGAGGTCGCACGCGCGTATCTCGCCGAGCGCAAGCTCGGACCCGAATTGATCAAGCACTGGCGGATCGGGTTTGCACCGGACGCCTGGGATCGCGTCGTCAACGGTGCGCTCAAGAAGGGCTACACGCCGGCAGATTTGCTCGCCGCTGGTGTCGCGAGCGAGGGGCGCCAAGGTCCGATCGATCGCCTCCGTGGCCGGATCGTCTTCCCGCTGTTTGACGGTCGCGGGCGCGTACGGGGTTTTGCTGGTCGAGTGCTGCCCGGTGTCGAGGGGCCGAAGTACATCAACTCGCCTGAGGGGCCGTACTTCCACAAGGGCAAGCTGCTCTACGGCCTGCACCATGCGCGGGGACCAATCGCGAAGGCTGGACGCGCAGTCATCGTCGAGGGCTACACCGATGTGATCGCTCTGCACGAGGTTGGGGTGCAAGAGGCCGTCGCCTCGATGGGCACGAGCCTGACCGAAGAACAACTGACCGAGCTGCGCCGACTTGCCGCCACCCTCGTCTTGGCCTTCGACGCGGACCAGGCCGGGCAGGACGCGGCGCTGCGTGGCATGCGACTCGCCGAGCAGAAGGGCTTTGAAGTGCGCATCGTGCCACTGCCTGCCGGGCGAGACCCAGCCGAGATCGCAGCGAGTGGTAAGGAGGCTGTCGAGACAGCGCTCGCTGGCAGCGTGTCGGTACTGGCGTTTCTGATCAATCGGGCGTTGCAGCAGCGCGAGCAGGATGGAGTCGATGCCGTCTACGCGCAGGTGCGCAGCATTCTCTCGATTGCGCCGCCCACGCCCGACCGGGCGCGCCAGGTACGTCGTGTCGCGGATGTCCTGCGGCTCGATAAAGAATTGGAGTCGCGGCTCACGCGAGGCGCTCGAGTGGGGGTGCCTGTGAGCGAGGACGGTGCCATCAACCGTGCGCGCAAACGCCTCGATCAGCGCACCCGCATCGAGCGCGAGTTTCTGGCCGCCTGTCTGGCGCTTCCTGCCGATGCGCCGACGGCGCTCGATCTGACGGCAGACGCCCTCGTCGAACCGGTGCACCTCACGCTCGTACCGTGGGTGCGCGAGCGTGTGGCCGGCAACGCTGCCGAGGCACCTGCGGGCGCAGAGGACGTCGTCGCAGAGTTGTACGCGCTGTCGGCACGTTTTGATCCTGCCGCGGGCGATGTCCCGGATCTCGAGGCCGCGCAGGCGGCGTTGCAGGAACTGATGCTGCAAATTCAGTTGCGGGCAGCCGACGATGAGATCGGGCCACTCCGGGGACGGGTCGAGGACGGATCCGCGTCGGCAGACGAGTTGCGACGCCTCGCTGTGTTGCAGCGCGAGGTCGAGAGTCTGCGCACCGAGTTGCGCAACTCGAGCTTCGATAGCTGAGCCTCTGTTACAGGCACGGCGGTCTGGCAGCCACGGTTATACTGCCCCCGCGTTCCTCGGTAGCTCAATGGCAGAGCATCCGACTGTTAATCGGAGGGTTGTAGGTTCGAGTCCTACCCGAGGAGTGCGCGCCGATCGACTCGCTTTACCCGGAGTGTGTCCGGAGGGGTCCGATTGCTCCCGCGTCAGACATCGCACTGATTTCCTGCTCCGTGTAGCCGAGTTCGCTCAGCACATCCTCGGTGCTCGCACCGCGACTGAGACCGGCATGGCGGACTGCGCCTGGCGTGCGCGAGAGGCGCGGGGTCGGCGCAGACTGCAGCAGTTCGCCGTCGCCATCCGGATTGTTGACCATGGCCAGGGAGCCGCGCGCGACTACATGCTCGTCGGCGATCAGTTGTTCGGCGCTATAGACGGGGCCCGCAGCGGCTCCAGCATCGGCAAGGATCTGAACGGCATCGCGCCACGTGTGCATGCTCGTCCAGGCGCTGATCAGCGCATCGAGGGCATCAACATTGGCAATGCGGTCGGCGTTCGTGGCGAAACGCGAATCGTTTTCGAGTGCTTCGCCACCGACGACGTTGAGGATGCGCTTGGCGACCGAGTCGGCCGAGCCGGACATACAGATCCAGCCATCCGAGCACTCGTAGACGTTGCGCGGGGCCGAGAACCAGAGGCGGGAACCGATCCGTTGGTCGGAGACGCCGGTCCGGTGAGCAATCGCTGCGCCAGGACCCACCACATCGAGCATCGAATCGAGCAGCGTCGCGTCGATCACCTGACCCTCGCCGGTCAAATCGCGGTGGCGGATCGCGGCCAAGATCGCGAAGGCAGAGAGGGCGCCGGTGATCTCGTCGGCGAGCGCAACCGGAGGTAACGTGGGGGGACCATCGGCCTGTCCCGTCGTATACGCAAGCGTCGACATCGCCTCGGCGATCGTGCCGAAGCCGGCACGGGACGAATAGGGTCCATCCTGTCCAAAGCCGGTCACGCGGAGAATCACCAGCCCGGGATTTTCCACGAGCAAGACGGACTCGGGATCAAGACCCAGTCGCTCGAGCGCGCCTGGGCGAAAATTTTCGATCAACACGTCGGCGGTGCGAACGAGGCGAAGCAGTACCTCGAGGCCTTGTTCCTGCTTGAGGTCGAGCTCGATGGGGCGCTTGTTGCGCCCGACAAGGCGCCAGTAATAGGCGTCGTCACCGTCGGTCTCGCCAAGATGGCGAGCGCCGTCGCCACCACCGGTGCGCTCGACCTTGATTACATCCGCACCAAAGTCGGCGAGACGCCGGGCAGCGCTTGGCCCCGCGAACACCGTCGCGAGGTCAATGACACGGAGTCCGCGAAGCGGTCCTTCGTGTAGTTGAGTGCTCATCGCTAATGAGCCCCGTTGGGGAGGACGGTGTCGAATGCTGCCAACACGCGATCGGCCGTCTCGCGGTTGGCGTTGACGCCCATCATGCCGATGCGCCAAATGGGTGGCGACAACGGTCCGAGCCCGCCACCGACCTCGATGTTGTGTGTGTTGAGCAAGACGCCCTGAATGGCCTTACCGTCGATGCCTTCGGGGACCCGGACGGCAGTCAGCTGTGCCAGCTGGTCGGATGCGGCTGGGAGAAGGTCAAAGCCGCGCTCACGGAAGCCAGCCTGCACGTAGGCACCCGCGTCGGCGTGGCGTGCGTAGCGGGCGTCAAGGCCTTCTTCGAGCGCGAGGCAGAGCGCCTCATCGAGGGCGTAGTACGACAGGTTCGGAGTCGTGTGGTGATACGTCATCGGCCGGTCGAACCAGTACTTGATGTGCTCAGCAAGATCCAGCGAGTACGGCACTTGCATGCCATCGCGGCCAATGCGCTCAATTGCGCGCGACGAAATCGAGATGGGCGAGAGACCTGGCGGAGCAGCGATGCACTTCTGGCTGCACGCGTAGGCGTAGTCAACGCCCCAGGCGTCGAGCTCGATTGGCATGCCGCCGATCGCTGTCACACAGTCGGCGTAGAGCAGCGCGTCGGAATCGGACGCACGCATCGCTTCTCCAAGCTCTTGCAGCGGATGCGCGACACCGGTCGACGTCTCGGCGTACACCACGCAGACCATGACGGCGTTTGGATTCTCGTCGAGTGCGTTGAGGATCTGGTCGTTGGGGACGTGCTGGCCAAATGGCGCCGTCAACTCGACCACCTTTGCACCGCGGCGGCGCAGCATGTCAAGGATGCGATTGCCAAAGAAGCCCGCGCTGGCAGCGACGACGGTGTCACCGGGGGCGACGAAGTTAAGAATGCCTGCCTCCATACCGCTCGTGCCGCTCTGGGAGAGGCAGAACGAGGCGCCATCGGTGCGCCCGTAGACCGTGCCGATCATCTCAGCCATCACGAGCAAGCGCTCCCAGAAGACGGGGTCGAGGTGGCTGATCAGCGGCTTGCGCATCGCCTCGAGCACGCGGGGATCGACGTTAGCCGGGCCAGGACCCGCGAGCAGGCGCGTTGGCGGCTGAAAGCTCTCGATGGTTGCGTGGTGTGGGGCGGTTGCGCTCAAGACGGACTCCATGCGTTGACTACCTGCATGGTACGGCGCTAGTTCCATAACTTCTATACTGATTTTAACAATAAATCATCGGTGAAAAACGATGAATTGGGATTAGCCGACACTCTGAACGCCAGCGGCGACACCGGCCATGGTGGTCAAGAGCGGTTGGCGGACTGTTTCGTCGCCGTTAGCAAGCCGCTGCAGAAGCTCTGTCTGAATGGCGCTGAGCGGATCGATCCACGGATTGCGATGCGCCAAGCGTTCGCGCAACTCAGGCCGGCGACCATAGAGGTCGTTCTCGCCGGTGATGCGGAGGATTGCGGCCCGGCTGCGCTCGTGCTCATCGCGGATTGATTTCCAGATGCGCGTGGCCTCAGCGGTCGGGTGCAGCGCGAGGTAATCGCTTGCAAAGGAGAGATCGGTGCGAAACAGCGATGCCTCGAGAGCCGAGACGATTGCCCGAAACGGGGGCCAGTCTGCCCACATCGCCTGCTGGACGGCGACGTCGCCACCGGCCAGGGCGGTGCCGGACCCAAACCACGCGGGTACAAGCACGCGCGTCTGTGTCCAGGCCATCACCCATGGAATTGCACGCAGACTGTCGGCGCCGCCGGCGGCCCGGCGAGCGGGACGCGATCCGAGTTTGAGATCGTCGGCGAGCGAAATCGGCGTGGTGTGGAGAAACGTGTCAGTGAAGGCCGGGTCGTCGAGCAGGCCACGCCACGAGGCGCGGGCGGTGTCGGCCAACAACTCCATCTGTTCGCGCCACGCAGCCGGCGTGGCGTCATCGCCTTCGCGCGCTGCTGCGATCAGGGCACCCGACAGCACCTGCTCAAGCGCCCGGCGAGCGAGCACAGGGTGCGCCAACTTGGAGCGCGCGGTCTCTCCCTGTTCGGTCAGGCGCAGGCCACCACTGGCGGCACCCGCCGGCAAGGCCCTGGCGATTTCGTCTGACGGCGCGCCACCACGGGCGGGTGAGCCACCGCGGCCATGAAAGGCTCGGAAGCCAATGCCGTGCCGCCGGCAGACGGAGACGAGATCTTCCTGCGCACGCCAGATGCGCCATTGGGCCGCAATAAATCCCTCTTCCTTGCCGCCGTCGGAATGACCGAGCATGACCTCGAGGCGTCCACCGGTACGTGCGATGTGATCACGCATCGCGGGCACGGCGAGTACGGCTTCGGCAATCACGGTCGCATTGCGGAGTGAGGCACCGGATTCGAACAGCGGCACAACCGGAACAGCGTGCAGCCCAGCGCGGTGGAGCAGCCAGGTCGCGGCCAGTACATCCGCGGGCGATTCGCAGCCAGAGATGACGAGGGAACGCAGCGGCATGGCGCCGAGTGCTGCATGG
>JAEMTW010000031.1:0-3177 GCA_016462095.1 Thermoleophilia bacterium | reverse complement strand
GCATGGAGATCCGCGGCCTCATCGAGCGCCCTCGCGGCGCGCAGGTCGTCGGGAGCCGGTGCAGTTGTGCGTGCAATGGGCTCTGAAAGTGCTGCCGCCAGGTGGGTCAGGCGGGCGGATTCTTCGAGGCCTGCAGTACCGGGGAGAAGAGCGTCGACGGCAGCGCTCAATTCGCTGGCGTGGAGGCGCACATCGATCTCCAGCAGGTGTAGACCAAAGATGCGCACCTGCCAGGCGAGGCGGTCGAGCGATGGTGTGTCGCCTGGTGCTGCCGCACGAACAGCATCGACATCTTCGATCAGGGTCTTGGTGTCGCGGTAGATCCACGCTGAATCGATCTCCTCGTCCAACGCGCGCAGCGTCCACGTGAGTCGTTCGCGCATCAGTCGAAGCTTGCGTCGCAACGGCTCGTGCGCGTAGGCATCGCCCTCGCCGCTACCGCCCGGCAATGTGCTGGCGTCGCGTTCGATCAGGAGCAACAGCTCGGTAACGTCGGTATAGCGAGCGGCTTCGGAATGGAGACGCGAGGCACTGACGACACGGTCGATCAAGAGACGCAACGCTGCACGGCGGGCCTCGATGACGGCGAAGCGCACCGTCTCGGCGGAGGCCGACGGGTTGCCGTCCATGTCTCCGCCTGCCCACTGGACGAACGAGAGAGGTGCGCGTTCCAGCGCGAACCCGAGACGCCGCTCGGCGCTGACGGCAACGTCGGCCGCCGCGTCGTAGAGCGCCGTCTCGACAAGAAAGACCGTCCGCCGAATCTCTTCCTCAACCGGTGGCCGGCTGCGACGAATCTCGTCCGTGGCCCACCACGCGCTGACCGTCTCTTGCGCCTCGGCCAGGGCACGCTCCTGAGCTTCGAGACCAGGGGCGCGATCGAGAGCGTCTAGCTGTTCGGTGAGACGGTGCAACTTATGCAGCACTGCCCGCCGTGTGGCGTCGGACGGATGCATGGTCAGCACGAGTTCGACATGCAGGTCATCGAGGTGAGAACGAAACTGCTCGGGATCGCCAAGCTCGGCGATTGCCTGCTCGAGCGAGGCGCGGCGCCAGCCGGTCGTCTGCAAGCGGCGAACACGTTCGCGCTCCTCGCAGAGGTTGGCCAACTGCAGGCGCATCAGGAGGGCCTTTGCGGTTGCTCCTGCAGCGCGCCGGTCGAGCTGCGCAACGTCCGAGCGGATCAGTGCAGCGGCGCTGGCATCGCCCGCGCGGGCACGCTCGGCCAGTGCGTGGAGGCGCAGTACTGTCTGCACAATCTCGATGCCCTCAGTTTGTGTGATCGCCTCAAACAGAAGGCGCTCGAGGATGTGGTCGTCACCGCCCAGAGTGCCAGGCTGGAGTTCGCCGACGACCACCGCCATCAGGACCCCGACAGGCGCTCGACGCGGGCAATCACGTTCTCGGCCATCTTGATCGAGGCCGCGTCGATCAGGCGACCATCGAGCGAAACAGCACCGCGACCCTCAGCGGCAGCCTCGGCCATGGCAACAAGGATCCGCTGCGCACGATCGACCTCGTCGGGCAAGGGCGAGAAGATCTCGTTGGCCAACTCAATCTGAGACGGGTGGATAGCCCACTTGCCCTCACAGCCAAGGGCGGCCGCGCGACGGGCGGCCATCTTGTAGCCGTCGGGGTCATTGAAATCTCCAAAGGGGCCATCGATCGGGCGCAGACCGTTGGCGCGGCACGCGACGATCATGCGCGAGAGAGCGAAGTGCCACGGGTCGCCCCAGTGCAACTCGCGGGCGCCGCTCGCGTCCGGATCGGTCAGGACCGCATACTCTGGTGTCACGCCACCGATCACGACCGTGCGGGCTCGAGTCGAGGCCGCATAGTCGGCCACGCCGAACGAGAGTGCCTCGAGGCGCTCCGGGCAGGTCTGCGCGATTGCCTCGACGTTGGCCATACCGGGGGCGGTTTCGATCAGCGCCGTGATGGCGATCGGGTCGTAGCCGTAGGCCTGCTCGATCTGCGAGAGCAGCATCGCGACGAACTCGATGTCCGAAGGTCGCCCGACCTTGGGAATCAGAATCATGTCGAGTTTGTTGCCGACAGCCTCGACAATATCGACGACATCTCGGTACGCCCAGTAGGTGTCCAGACCGTTGATGCGGACCGAGGTTGCGGTCTTCGACCAGTCCTGAGACTGCAGGGCTTGGATGGCGTTCTTGCGCGCCTGAACTTTGTCGTCGGGCGCAACCGCATCTTCAAGGTCGAGAAAGACGATGTCGGCGCCGGCCTCGGGGGCCTTCTCCAACATGCGGAGATTCGAGGCTGGGACTGCAAGTTCGGAACGGTGGAGTCGATCGTTATTCGGCATAGCCCCACGTTACGTGAGCAATACATGGACTTCCAGCAGGTATTAGTGTCTAATTCATAAGGCAATGGCTATGACACTCTCCCAGCTGAAGACCTTTATCGCCGTGGCGGAGGATGGATCGGTCCGTGCTGCGGCCGAGCGCCTTCACGTTTCCCAGCCGTCGGTGTCGGGCAGCATCGCTGCCCTCAGCGACGAAGTTGGCGTTGCACTGACCGAACGCGATGGTCGTGGCATGAAGCTGAGCGCCGCGGGAGAGGTCTTCTTGCCACATGCGCGCGAGGCGCTCGGTCTGCTCGAACAAGGTACGAGGATGGCGCACAGCGCCTCCGCGAAAGAGCAGGCAACCGTTCGCATTGCCGCTGTCTATACGGCTGCCGAGTTTGTGCTGCCGACGTTGCTGCGCGCCTTTCGCGAGACGCACCCGGAGATCCCAATCCAGCTCGAGATTGGTAATCGCGAGCACGTACTCGCACTGCTCGGCTCGCGCGAAGCAGACATCGGCATCGGTGGACGGGCGCCAGACGACGGCATGGTCGAAGGTCTACGCATTGCGACAAATCGGCATGTAATCGTCGCTGCGCCCGACCATCCTCTCGCTCGTCAGCAGCAGATTGCACTCCGCGACCTCGGAAGCGAGACCTGGTTGGTACGTGAGGAGGCCTCCGGTACCCGTCGCCTCGTCGATGAGTACCTTGCGGGCGCGCACATCGTCCCGTCCAAAACCACGATCGGGTCGAACAGTGCTGTCGCTGCAGCCGCGATGGTGGGTCTCGGTATCGGTGTGGTGCCGCTCGTAGCAGTCGAGCATCTGATCGCCGCTGGTTCGCTCGTGCAACTCGACGTTGCGCCGAGTC
>JAEMTW010000030.1:11543-12828 GCA_016462095.1 Thermoleophilia bacterium | reverse complement strand
CTATCACAAGGCTGAAGATTTTTACGTGGCGCTCGGCAGCGGCAAGATCACGGTGCCGATTGTGATTCAGAAACTATTGGGGCAGCTGAAGACGGCCGAGGTCGATACCGAGCCGACGCCCACGCGTCGCACGGGTGGACGCAGCCGCGCGCTGGCATCGAACTCGTACGGCATCGTGGTCGATGGCGAATCCGACGCGGGCGTCATGGTTCGCATGGCGAAGTGCTGCACACCCGTCCCCGGCGACGACATCGTCGGCTACATCTCGGTTGGGCGTGGAATCACCATCCATCGTGGCGACTGTCCTAACTCGCGGCAGCTGGCACGGACCCCGGAGCGGTTTACGCCGGTTGCCTGGAGCGGAGAGGCACCAGAGGCGTCGTTCCGCGTTGGCGTTGCACTTGAGGCGTGGGACCGTCCACGGCTGCTGGAAGACGTCGGTCGTACCGTCGCCGAGCATGGCTGCAACGTGGTGGAGTACGGTGGCCACGTCAGCGAAGGCATGTCGCGCAACTGGTACGTGCTGGAGATCGGCGATCTGCGCACGCTGAAGACGGTGCTGACCTCGCTGCGTCAGATCGAGTCGGTGGTCGACGCCTTCCGCGTCACGCCCGGCGAGCGAACCTAGCTAGGCGCGTGCGCCCGGACCGTACGCGCACGGGTTCTCAAAACCACGTGCAAAGCGATCGGGTGCGAGGTCGGCGACGTCAATCGTGGGCGTCTGCCCGGTGACCAAGGACGCCATCACGCGGCCAATTGCTGGCGTGGATTTGAGGCCATGGCCGGACCAGCCCGCGCAGATCCACAGGTTCTCGGTCCCGGGTACCTCGCCAACCAGCGGGTGCCAATCTGGCGTGGCGTCGTAGGCGCCGCCCCAGCCACCCACAAGTGGGGCGTGGGCAAGCGACGGGAAGCGCTCGGCGAGGGGACCGCGAATGGCGCTCTCGTAGCCGTCCAGGAGCGGCAACTGACAGTCGTCTCGCACGCTGATGATCGGTGTGTCGGCCTGATAGGCGACAACCCAGATGTCGCGACCCGCTGCCGATCGGACGACGACGTTCGAGACCGCATCGCTGGTCACGGCAGCCGGCGCGACCTGGCCCGGCGGCAAGCGCAAGATGGCGACCTGAATCCGCACGAGGTTGAAGGGCACCTCCCAGATGCCCGCGAGGACCTCTGGTGACCAGCCGCCCGTTGCAACGACGACTTGGCCCGCCTCGATCCGTTCGCCATTGGCTAGTTGGACGCCAGTCGCGCGATCGCCATTAAAAGTGATTTCCGAAAC
>JAEMTW010000030.1:0-11533 GCA_016462095.1 Thermoleophilia bacterium | reverse complement strand
GCTCGAGACCGCGTCCGAGCGCATCGAGCAGCCAAGAGTCGATCATCAGCCGGCTGTCGCAAACGCCACCAGCGGGTTCGTACGCCGCCGCCGCAACGCCCTCGAGCGACAGCAGAGGTTCGACGTCATGGATCTCGTCCGGCGTCAGCAGGCGGGTGTCGAGACCAAAGCCCTGCTGGCGTTCGACGTTGGCGCGACAGGCTTCGACGAGTCGCTCAGGCACGGGCAATAGGTAGCCAGTCGGGACATACGCGCCACTGCCAACTCCGACCTCTTCGTCCCAATGGGCGAGGATCTCCGTGCCGGCCATCGACAACTGGATCAGCACGGGGTTTGTGTAGTGACGGCGGACCATGCCGAAGGTCAACGCAGAATCGCCACCACCCGCGTTTCCACGATCGAGGAGTAGGACGCGGCCTGCACCCTGGCGTACCAGTGCATGTGCAGTGGATGCGCCGACGAGGCCGCTGCCAATCACGCATACGTCGTAGGGAGCCACGAGAAGAATCTATCACTGATGCCCCGTCGTTTGGCACACGTTGGGTTGGTGCGTTACCGTGCAGAGCGCAACATAGGAGGGTTCAACGTGGCAGAGATTCTTGAGGGTGAAAAACTAATTTGGCAGGGACGTCCGACCTGGAAGTGGTCGATGTCGTTTCTCCTTAAATGGGGCCTCGTCGGCCTGCTCCCCTTGATCGTTGGCGTGCTGCTCGGTCTCGTCGTGGACGTGCCGATCTCGTGGTTCGTCGCAGCGTCGGTGATCTTCATTGCCATCGTGGTCGTGCTGGCGTGGATCAAGCGTCTCGACAGCTTCTATACCGTGACGGATCGACGCGTCGTCGTCCGTCGAGGTATCGCGAACCGCAACGAGCGCAGCGCCAGCATCGATCGCATTCAGAATGTCAACACCAAGCAGGGCCTTTACGGGCGTGTCCTCAACTTTGGGGACATCGAGTTCGACACCGCTGGCTCGGACATCAATGATTCGGATCTCGCCTTGCGTGGCATCAGCGATCCGCACAAGATGCGCGACACCTTCGATCGCGAGTTGGTCCAGCGGGGCAGTACGAGCGCGGGCGGCGTCTAGAGCCTTACGGTTCCCAGTCCTCGCCGCCGATATCCCAGCCGACGAGGCAGAAGGCGCTAATCAGGTTGGCGACCTGCTCCCACGTTGTTTGGGCGTCCTCGTCGAGGGAGGCGGGGGTGACGAGTAGCGCGACGAGTTCGCCGTCGTAGCGGACTTCAACTTCGGTCGTTGCCACGCCGGCTTCGCCTGCCCACGGGCCGTCAGAGAATGAGCCCTCTTCGATAAAGCGGATGCCAACCCCTGTCTCGTAGTGTGCGCTGAGCGCAGCGATCGTACCGAGCAGAATCTGATCGGCTTCCTCTGAACGCTCGAGAATCTGCTCGATCGTGGCGACGACGGTGGTTCCTTCGCTCACGAGCGGATGACTCCCAGCACCTCGTCGCGGCGACTCTCCATCTCCGCCTCAGTCGTGGCCTCAAGGTTGAGGCGCAACAATGGCTCGGTGTTGGAGGGGCGAACGTTGAAGCGCCAGCTCTCGTGGTCGATTGAGACGCCGTCGAGGTGGGTGACTGTGGCGCCCGGGCCGTAGCGGTCCTTGAGCTCTTGCAGCTTGAGAGCGACGTCCGGCACGGGGGAGTTGATCTCGCCGGTGATGAAGTAGCGCTCGCGCAATGGGCGCAGCAATTCGACCAGCGTCGTGCCGCTCCGCGAGACGAGCTGGAGTACGAAGAGGGCGGGTAGGATGCCCGTATCCACACCGTAGAACTCGCGGAAGTAGTAGTGGCCCGATACCTCACCGGCGAACGTGCCGCCCGACTCTTTGATGGCAACCTTGATGAAGGCGTGGCCGACGCGCGAAACCTGTGCGGTACCGCCACAGCGCGCGACGGTGTCGGGGACGGCGAGTGAGGCCCGCACGTCGTAGAGGATGGTCGCACCTGGGTGGTGCTTGAGGACCTCTTCGGCGAGCAAGGCCGTAATAAAGTCGCCGGGAACGAACGCGCCTTCCTCGTCGATGAAGAAGCAGCGGTCGGCGTCGCCATCCCACGCAATCCCAATCGAGCCGGGGTGCTCGAGCACCTTGCCAATCACGAACTGGCGGTTCTCTTCGAGCAGCGGATTGGGCTGGTGGTCGGGAAAGGCACCGTCGGGCGTCAGGAAGTACTCGTGTGCGGTGATCGGCAGCTGCTTGAGGATCGGGCCGAGCATCGTCCCGGCCATCCCGCTGCCGCCGTCGAGCACGACGCTGAGTGGGCGCAGCGCCGCAACGTCAATCAGGCCCAGCAGCTTGTCGGCGTAGGCCGGCAGCACAGCGCGTGGTGTTGCAACGCCGGGTGTGGCAACTGCGGGCAACTCGGCTGGTCCTGTGGCCAACTTCTTGACCTCGTTCAGGCCCGAGGCACTCCCTACCGGCTGGGCCTCAGCGCGCACGATCTTCATGCCGTTGTATTCGGCCGGATTGTGCGAGGCGGTCACGATGATGCCGCCGTCGAGTCCGCCGTCGGCGACCGCGAAGTAGAGCATCTCGGTGCCGATCTCGCCCAGCACGGCGACGTTTGCGCCTCCGTCCGTAGCGCCGCGAATGGCTGCCTCGGCGAGCGTCGGCGAGGAAAGTCGCATGTCGTGCCCAATCGCGATGTGCTTTGCTTGAAAGACCTCGACGTAGGCCCGGGCTACGCGATATGCGCCGTCGGGATCGAACTGGTCTGGGACGATGCCACGGACGTCGTAGGCCTTGAAGATTGCGGGATCGAGCGTCATGCCTGAGAGGGTACCCATGCATCCCGCAGGAGTCGCCAGGTATCGTCGAGATGCTGTGCCATGACGCGCGTGTCGGCCAGTACTGGCATGAAGTTTGTGTCCCCATTCCAGCGTGGAACGACGTGCAGGTGGAGGTGTCCTTCGATGCCGGCTCCGGCGGCTCGGCCGAGGTTGAGTCCGGCGTTTGCACCGTGCGGCTTGAGTGTTCGATCCAGTGCCGACAGGGACTGGTCAAGTAGGTCCCAGAGCTCAGCACGTTCAACGGCATTCATTTCGCCCGGTGTCGCGAGGTGGCGATAGGGAGCGATCAGAATGTGACCATTCGTGTACGGATAGAGATTGAGAATCACGAAGCAGGTCGGTCCGCGGTGCAGGATTAGTTGCTTCTGGTCGTCGGCATCGGTGGGTGCGGCACAAAAGACGCACTCGAGCGGATCGTGACCCGACGCGGCCTTGACGAACTCCAACCGCCAGGGTGCCCAGATGCGCTCCATCCCGGCAGCGTACCCCGAGCGTGGGCAGCCCGGTACGCTCGTGGTGTGGCTCCGGTTCCAGACATCCAACTGCTCGCGTCGATCCTTGCGCCAACGCTTGCAGCGCCTGCTCCTGTGGCCACAGCGAGCGTGATGATCTGCCTCCGCGAGGGTGCGCGTGGTGCCGAGATCTTGTTGTGTCGGCGGGCAACGCGTGCCGGTGATCCCTGGTCTGGACACGTGGGTCTGCCTGGTGGACGTGTCGAGGAGGTCGACCACGACGCGCTCGACACGGCGGCGCGCGAAACGTGGGAAGAGGTTGGGTTTGACCCGCGGCAGCATGGCTCGATCTTGGGCGTCCTCGAACCACTCACGCCTCGATCGTTCGCAATTGTGATCTCCGCGTATGTGGCGCACATCACCGACGCCGTCGAACTGTCCTTATCCGAGGAGATTGCCGCCGCCTGGTGGACGCCGTTTGTGGACCTTGAGCTGATCTCGGCCGAGGTTCCCGAGGCGCCGACGCGCGTTTCGGCGTTTCGCCTTCCACACGCCGATGCTGCGGATGTCGTGGTCTGGGGAATTACCTACCGCCTGCTCGACAGGTTGCTCGGGATTACCACCGCACGGGATCTGCGCGGGTAAAATCGAGTCATGGATGTCTACGAGCTCTACGTCGAAGGCCGGTCGCATTTGTCGGCTGGGGAGTACCTGGCCGCGATTCCACCGCTTGAGCAGGCGCGTGATCTCTCGCCGGAATCGGGGTCGATTCGCGAGGCGCTCGCCATCGCCTATCTGCGGGCTCGCCGCTATCGCGATGCGCTGCCAGAGGCCGAGGCGGCCGTCGAATGCTCGCCTAACGATCACTACGCCTATTTCTTGCACGGGCGCGCCTTGCAGGGACTCGGCGACTTGACGGCGGCGCGGGGGCAGTTTAGATTGGCCACGTGGCTGCGCCCGGGGGATCAGGCGTACCAGTCCGCGCTCGAGTCGGTCGATTCGCCCGCCTGACGCATGCGGTAGTGTTTCGGTCATGACTGACCAGTTAGTCAGCGCCGTAGATCGCTCGGCCGACACAGATCGTCCTTCGCAAATCCTCGACTGCGCCTGCGTCGTGATCGCTCGCGATGGTGCCGAGGGCCTGCGGATGGCTGCTGTGGCTCGCGAGGCCAATGTCTCCAACGCGCTGCTCCACTACTACTTCGCAACACGCGAAGAACTGATCCGCCAAGCCTTCGAGTACCACGATCGACGCGAGACGCGTAAAGGCAACGAGCGGGTCGAGCAGATTGCCGATCCCATCGAGCGCATCCGCGATGTCCTGTCCCACGAGTTGGCCGAAGATGCTGCCGTGCGCGAAGGCTGGATTCTGTGGAGCGAGATGCAGCGGCTCGCGATGTTTAATGAGGCCTTGCGTTCGTCGGTCGCGGATCGGTCGACGCGCTGGGTGGGGGGCGTGGCAACGATGATTCGCGTCGCCCAAAACGACGGTTCCGTCTCGTCCGAGATCGATGCCGATGCTGCTGCGTTGCGCCTGACCGCGCTCGTCGATGGTTTGGGTGGACACGTCATTGTGCAGTCGCGCACGCGAGCAGAGGCACTGGCAGCGCTCGAGCAGTCCCTCGTCTCCGAACTAGGTCTGGCAGGAGTTACCGCATGAGCACAACTCGTCGTCGCGCCAAGCCGACCCGTGCAGGCGGAGCGTCGCTCACGCTCAACGCCAAGGCCTACGCGGATCCAGAGATTTTTGAGCGCGAGCGTCGCGAGATCTTCGCCCGCGCGTGGATCATCGCGGGCCATGTCGCGGAAGTTCGCGAGCCAGGCGATTTTACGACGACCAACATCGCCGGCGAGCCCGTCGTCGTTGTGCGCGATGCCGACGGAACGCTTCGTGCCTTTTCGAACGTCTGTCGTCACCGTGCCGCCCAGCTGGCAACGGGCACAGGATCGTGTGGCAAGGTCTTGCGCTGCCCGTACCACGGCTGGACCTATCGTCTCGATGGCACGCTCGCGGCGATGCCCGAGGGGCGTGGCTTCGGTGAGGACTTCGACCGCGACGCTGTGCGTCTCCCAGAGTTCAAGGTCGACACGCTTGCCGGACTCGTCTTCGTTTCGATGGACCCCGAGATCGCCCCACTACGCGAATGGTTCGGTGATATCGCCGAGCGGCTCGAGTCGCTGAATATCGACCAGCTCGTACCGGTCACGCAGCGCGATTGGAAGCCGCGCGAGATCCTGCGGGGCATTCCTGATGTGCTGCGCTCGCGCAGTACTGATGACGCAAAGGCACTGATTCCCGCCGCCGAACATGGGCGTTGGTATGCCGAGTACGACCACAATTGGAAGACGCTTTCGGACAACTACCTCGAGGGCTATCACGTGCCGATTGGCCACCCAAGTCTGTTGCGGATGCTGGATTATCCGAAGTACAAGCCGACCCTCTACGAGCGCGCCGTCTGGATCGATGGCCCGTTGCGAGATAACCCGTCTCGTAATGCGAGGGAGCGGCTGTATCAGCGTGTGCGAAAGCCGATGCCCGAATTTCCCGCAGAGCTTCGTGATCAGTGGACCTATATTCACCTCTGGCCCGGTCAGTTCATCGACGTTTATCCCGAGAGCATTGATATTTGGCAGATGCAGCCGCGGGGACCGCTGCGGACACGCACCTGCGCGATCGTCTTTCGCTCGCCGAACGAGACCCTTCAAGGCCGCCTCTTGCGCACGCTCAACCAGCGCATCAACAGCGAGGTGATGGACGAAGACGTCACGCTCTGCGATGGGGTTCAGCAAGGCCTGGGCTCCCTCACCTACACACGCGGTGTGCTCAACGACAACGAGGCCGCGGTGGGCCACTTCCACGGGCTGTTGCGCAACGCGGTGCCAGGGATCGATGACGCACCGTAACTTTGGGCGTCACGACTGGCTCGGCCTGACACCCGAGGTTGAGCGTTTCGGTCCGCTCCTTGTCGATCGCATCACAGCAGCCCTCGGCGAGTCGCACGATGCGCTGGGAGAAGCGCGCGTCGAAGCACTGATCC
Organism: Thermoleophilia bacterium; assembly: GCA_016462095.1. Classification (GTDB taxonomy): domain Bacteria; phylum Actinomycetota; class Thermoleophilia; order Gaiellales; family F1-60-MAGs149; genus F1-60-MAGs149. The sequence goes on along the minus strand of JAEMTW010000030.1, from coordinate 5,234 downwards.
GCACTGGCGATGCGGCAGCGTGGCTGACCTACCTTGGCGCTTTGACCGCCCTCGTCGATCGCGGCTCGCAGTCGGGGGTGGCAATGGCAGAGACCGAGATCCTCGCCGAGATCCTGCGCGATCAGTATCGCCTCGCACCCGGAGTGCTCGTCCTCTCTGAGACCGACATGGCACGCTCTGATCACCTCGAGACCCTGTTGGAGACACGATGACCGACGCCCTACGGACCGATTTTGCTTCGTTGCTCAACATCCAGCGTGCTGTGGTCGTCGGCGCCTCGGAGCGGGGCCCCGGCCACACCCTGCTGCAAAATCTCAGCACCCACGGTGGCGAGGTAATCGGCGTGCATCCCACCCGCGAGCAGGCGGCCGGCCATCGCTGCGTGCCGAACATCAAAGACGTGCCGTTTAAGCCGGATGTTGTCGCGATCGCGCTCGGGGCACGCACGATCGTGCCGGCACTGGACGAGGCAATCGCTGCGGGGCATCGTGTCTTCGCAATCCCTGGGCTTGGCGCCGAAGCCGCAGGTGAGGAGGGCGACAGCGCCCGCGCAGCGGTGCGGGAGCGCCTGAATGCTGCGGATGCGGTCTGCGTCGGGATTAACTGCATGGGTATTGCAGTCCCCGAACGCCCGTCGCCGTACATGGGTACCGTTGGCCCGGGTTTTCGGGATGGTGGTGTTGCGGCGATTGTCGGTTCTGGCTCGATCGCTGAGGCCCTGCTTGCACTCGGGCCGCGCATTGGCTTCCGAAACGTCGTTTCGATTGGCGCGGAGACGAGTCGTGACGCCGCAGATTGGCTCGCCTTTCATGTCGAGGACGAGCGCACGCGAGCAATCGGGTTGTTCCTTGAAGCCGTGCGACGCCCAGTGGCGTTTCGCGCTGCGCTGGAGCGCGCATCCGACGCCGGCAAGCCCGTCGTGGTCCTCAAGGTCGGCCGCTCCGAGGTCGCCGCGCGCAATGCGATGGCGCACACCGGCGCCATTGTCGGCTCGGACCGCTCGTTTGACGCACTGTGTCGCTCCTACGGCGCGATCCGGGTCGACGACTACGGCGACTGGCTTGAGCAGCTCGAGGTGCTTGGCACGCCTCGACGTCCACGCGGTTTACGCACGGTCTTGCTGACCAATTCGGGTGGCGAGGCCGAGCTCGTGGCGGATGTCTCGGATGCTGCTGGCATGCCTCTAATGACGCTCCCAACGGATCTGGCGGCCGAGATCGATGCCGCCTGGCCGTTCCACGGTGTGCACAACCCGATTGACTATTGGGCGTTCGGCGAGCCCGAGGAGATCGTGCCGGACCTCGTGCGCCGTTGCGCAGAGCATCCCGAGGTCGACAACGTTGTCATCAACATCGACCAGTCGTGGCGGTTCTCCAACGGTGAGCGCGAGAACGCGGAGGACGCGTGTACAACGATGGCCGATGTCGCCCTTGCCACCGACACGTTTTGTGCCGTGCTCTCCACGGCAGTCTCTGATCCGTCCGATACCGCGGTGCTGAATGCCGTACGCGGTGGCGTCCCGGTGCTGATCGGTGCTGGCATGGGCATGCGTGCGATCGCGCGAGCGGCCCAGTGGCGTCCAACCAAGCCGGAGGCGCCCGCGCCGTGGGACAAGCCTGTGTGCCCCGAACTTGAGCGCGAGGCAGGGCATCTTGCCGAAGCCGATGCCAAGATCGTTCTTGGTCGCTACGGCGTCCGTGCGCCGCGCGAGCTACGCGCCGCGAACCCGGCCGAGGCTCGCGCAGCGGCAGAGGAGATCAACGCCACGGTCGTCGTCAAGGTTGACGGCCCGGCGCACAAAGAGAAGTACGGCGGCGTGATTCTTGGCTGCACCGATCCAGATCGTGCGGCTGCCGCGGCCGAGCAGATCGGAGCGCCGGTTCTGGTCTGCGAAGAGATTCGTGGCGGCACTGAGGTGCTGTGTGGCCTCGTGCGCGACCCGCTCTACGGCCCCGTGGTCGTCGTCGGCGTGGGTGGCTCGTGGGCCGAGGCCTTCGGTGACACCGCGCGTGCCGCACTCGGCCCAATCTCGCAGGCCGATGCCGAGCGGCTCGTGCGCTCTGTCCAGCCCCTTCAACAGCGGCTGGCGGAATCCGAGATAACGATCGTGGCGGAGACATTGGTTGCGCTGGGTTGCGTCGCGCACGACTTTCCGCGCGTGTCCGAGATCGACGTCAACCCCCTCGTCATTCGCGACGGCACCGGTGTGGCCCTTGACGGATTGATCGTCCTGAGCGACTAACGACCAAAGGATTCGCCATGGATTTCTCCCTAACCCCTGAGCAGCACGACCTTCGGCTGCGCGCACGCGCATTTGCAGATGCGCTGTTGCCGTATGAGGTTGCGGCAGAGGAGAGCGGCGGCAAGGTTGCGCCCGAGGTCAAGGCCGAGGTTCGCCGTCTCGCGCAGGAGGCCCGTCTGATTGGCGGCAACCATGCCGTGGAGCATGGCGGCCAGGGTTGGAAGATGATGGAGCACGTGATCGTGCACGAGGAACTCGGGCGGATCACCAATGGTCTCTGGTGGCTGATGGGCGGGGGCTACAACGTGCTCGCACTTGGCACCCCCGAACAAATTGAGTCATATCTCTTGCCGACGCTGGCGGGCGAGCGGGCCGACGCCTATGCCGTCACCGAGCGCAATGCGGGCTCGGATGCGTCGGGCATTGAGGCGACCGCCGAGCGCGTGCCTGGCGGGTTTCACATCACGGGCGAGAAGTGGTTCGTGACGAGCGGTGACCATGCCGATTATCTGATCGTGATGGCGAATGTCATCGACGGCTCGAATCGGCTACCCACGCTGTTTCTCGTTGATCTTCCGCTCGCCGGCGTCGAGATTATCGACGACCCAACCTTTACGCATGTCTTTCCCGATGGGCACCCGACGTATCGGTTTGACTGCGTGGTACCCGAGTCGGCAGTGCTCGGAGGCCCCGACCAGATCGGGCAGGGCGATGCCGGGCAGCACGCCTGGTTCGTCGAGGAGCGCATCCACATCGCCGCCCGTTGCGTGGGAGCGATGCAGCGCCTGCTCGATGAGGCTGTCGGCTGGGCAACCACGCGCGAGCAGTTTGGACAGCCGATCATGGACTTTCAGGGCGTCAGTTTTCCGCTGGCCGATTCGGCAGCAGATTGCGTCGCCGCTCGCCTCTTGACGTACCAATGCGCGCAGATGTTCGATGACGGCGCGGCTCCGAAGTTGATTCATGCCAGGGCCGCGATGGCGAAGTTGTTTGCATCGGAACGCGCGTACGTCTGCGCCGATCGCGCGGTGCAGGTCTGGGGTGGGCGTGGCTACATGCGCCGTAACGCCGCCGAGCGATTCTTGCGCGAACTCCGCGTCGACCGCATCTGGGAGGGAACGACCGAGATCCAGCGCCTGATCGTCGGCAATGCGCTGGTCAAGCGTGGTGTGAGTGCCACACTGGCTGTCGATACACGGGAGACGGTGTGACCGAACGACGAGACCTGTCCAGGCTGTTCGAGCCGAAGAGCGTCTTGCTGGTTGGGGCGACGGCGGACACGTTCAAATGGGGAGGCTGGGTCTCGCGCTCGTTTGGCGAGACGAAGCATCTCCGCACGACGCACTTCGTCAGCCTGCGCGGTGGCGAGCTCTATGGGCTCCCGGTCCACACGAGCATCGCGGCTGTCCCCGGACCGGTCGATCTAGCCGTGATTGTCGTCCCTGCGCCCGGTGTGCCGCAGGCGGTCACCGAATCGCTCGCACTCGGAGCCAAGGCGCTGGTAATCATCACCTCGGGGTTTGGTGAGACCAGTCCTGAGGGTGAGCTCGTCCAGCAGGCGTTGGTCGAAGAGGTCCGTGCTGCGGGTGCCGTGATGCTCGGACCTAATTGCCTTGGGCTGTTCGACGATCATGGTCAACTCAACGTGTACGGAGGCACGTTTCCGTCTGGCGACCTCGGGTTTGCCACCCAGAGCGGCAACCTAGCGCTCGAAGTCGCGTTGCTGCTCGAGCGCAGCGGGCTCGGTTTGACGCGCTTTGCGAGCGTCGGTAACCAGGCGGATTTGACGCTCGCTGACGTGATTCTCGACTTTGCTCACCACGAGGCGACGAAGGTGATTGGCGCCTACATCGAGGCACCCCGGGATGGCGTGGCCTTTGCCGACGCTGTGCGCGAGGCCGCTGCCGTCAAGCCCGTCGTGCTGTTCGCGGGCGGGCGCACCGCTGCGGGCGCTCACGCCGCGGCATCGCACACGGGTAACCTCGCCGCTGAGTCGCGGGTGTTGAGGGCAATCTGTCGCGACGCTGGGGCCGTGGTTGTCGATTCTCCGGGCCAATTTGTCGATGCAGTGGCGACGCTGCGCACCGGCAAGACGCTGGGGCGTCGGCGCATTGGCATCGTTGCTGATGGTGGTGGTCATGGCGTCGTCGCGAGCGACACGGTGATCGAGGCTGGCCTCGAGATGGCCGTTTTCTCCGAGGCCACGCGAGAGGCTATGCGGCCACTCTTGCGTCACAACGAGCCGGACAACCCCGTCGATCTTGCGGGCGTTGACGCCTCGCTGTTGTGGAACTTTCATGGTCTCGTCGACGTGTTGTTGAAGGCACCCGAGGTCGATGCGGTGTTGATGAGTGGCTACTTCGGTGGCTACGGTGCGTATGTGTACGTGGCTGGGGAGGTCGAACTCGAGGTGGCAGAGGCGATTGCCCGCAGTAGCGACGAACACGGCAAGCCTGTGGTGATCCAGTCGATGGAAGAGGCCTCTGGCAACGCCACGATCCGGCGCCTGCGCGAAGTCAACGTCCCCGTTTTTTCTCGTATTGAGAACGCCGTTGCGGCTTTGGCGCGGCTCGAGCGTCCACCGATCGTGCACGTCTCGACTGCGAATGCTGTTCCCGCGGTCGAACTGAGTGCAGTTCCGGCCTACCCGGAAGCCCGCGAGGTTTTGGCAGGGCTCGGGATCCCATTCCCTGCCGGCCAGCTCGCCCGTACTGCCGGAGAGGCTGCGGCGGCGTTCGACGTAGTTGGCGCACCGGCAGCGATGAAGGCGGTCGCTGCTGAACTGCTGCACAAGACCGACGCGGGCGGTGTGGTGCTTGGCGTCACCACGTCCGAGCTTGCTGCCGAGACCTTCGCGACGATGAAGCATCGGGTCGAGCAGGCGGCTGGACTCGAGCTAGACGGAATCTGGATCGAGCACATGGCCGACGCGGGTGGTGTCGATCTCGTCGTCGGCGCGCGTCGCGATCCGGCCGGGAAGGCCGGTCTGGCC
>JAEMTW010000202.1 GCA_016462095.1 Thermoleophilia bacterium | reverse complement strand
CATTGGATGACGAGCTAGCTCGTCTATCAAATGTCCAGATAGGGTCTGACCCCTTATTGACATTGACGTCCTCACGACGTCGCTACGCGATCGTGACAGTGCCGACCGAGGCGCTGATCTCGGCGAACAAGGCCTGATCTGGTCGCACACGGAAGCCCGGGCCGAGCCGGAGGCGTCGATTGCCCGAGGAGGTCTGCAAATCGACAACGACGGGGTGGTCGCCGTGGTACTCCTCGCAGATGCGTCGCAGGCGCTCGATCGCGTCGGCGGGCGCATTGCGGGCATCAACCTCGATGCGCACGATGCCGATAACCGCGACGGCATCGAACTCCATCACCTCGAACGCGACGAGCTTCGTTTCGCCTCCCCCACGCTGATCGACGCGACCCTTGACGATCACGATGCGATCCTGCTCGAGCAGCGGGCGGGCCGCCGTGAAGGCCTTTGAGAAGACCACCACCTCGACCACGCCCGTCGTGTCTTCGAGCTGGACGAAGGCCATCGGATCGCCCTTCTTCGTCATCGTCTGACGCACGGAGGAGACGAGACCGCCAATCGTGACGGTCTCCCCCTCTTTGCGATTTTCGAGCTCGCGGATCGGTACATCGACCTTACGCCGCAGCTGATCGGTGATGTCCGACAGTGGGTGGCTCGAAACGAACAGACCAAGGGTCTCGCGTTCGCCCGCCAAGAGCTCCTTCTTCTCAAATTCGCCCGCAGGCACGGGTGGGTGCGAGCCGCCGCCACCACCGACCGAGGCGTCCGCCAGACCCTCAAAGAGGTTCGTCTGGCCGGCGTGCCGATCGGCCTGTGCCTTGCGGCCCGACTGGACTGCCTGATCGAGCACGAGCAGCATGCCGCGGCGCGGATCGCCCGTCGAATCGAGCGCGCCGGCGCGAATCAGGCTCTCCAAGACGCGACTCGACACGTGCTGCGCATCGACGCGTTCCGCGACATCCCAAATCGAGACGAAACGCCCGTCCGTCTCGCGCGCCTCGATGATCGCCCGCACGGCGTTCTCGCCCACGTTCTTGACCGCGCTCAGACCAAAGCGAATCTTGCCCTCGACGACCGCGAAATCGCGCTGCGACGAGTTGACATCGGGTGGCAGCACCTCAAGACCCATCGACTCGCACTCGGCCACGTAGAACGGCACCTTGTCCTTGGTGTCCATCACCGACGAGATCAGTGCCGCCATGTACTCGGCGGGATAGTTGGCCTTGAGGTAGGCCGTGCGATACGAGATCAGGGCATAACAGGCGGCGTGAGCCTTGTTGAAGGAGTACTCCGCGCTGCGCTCGTTCTCGACCCAGAGGTCTTCGGCGACCTTACGATCGACGCCGTTGGCCTCGCAGCCGACCATGAACGGCTCCTTCAGCTTGCCCATCAACTCGGCGTCCTTCTTGCCGATCGCCTTACGTAGATCGTCCGCGTCGGCTGGCGTAAAGCCCGCCAATTCCTTAGCAATCAGCATCGATTGCTCTTGGTAGATGTAGACGCCCTTCGTCGAGGCGAGGATCGGCTCGAGGCGAGGATCGGTGTAGGTGATCGCCTCCTGCCCGTTGTTGCGCCGTGCGTACGTCGGAATGTTCGCCATCGGACCTGGGCGATAGAGCGCGACCAGGGCGATCAGATCCTCGAAGACCTTTGGCTTGACCTGACGCAACGCGTCACGCATGCCGGTGCTCTCGAACTGGAAAACGCCCGTGGCGTCACCCTTGCGGAGCATGGTGTACGTGGCCTCGTCATCGAGTGGGAGGTCGGCGATATCGATCTTCGTGCCGCTCGACTGCTCGATCACGCGCACGGCCTCGTCGATCACATCGAGGTTGCGCAAACCAAGGAAGTCCATCTTCAGCAGGCCGAGCGCCTCGACGTCGCCCATCGCATACTGCGTGACAACTTCGGAGTCGACGCCCTTGCGCTGCAGCGGCAGGTACTCCATCAGCGGGCGATCGCCGATCACGACGGCAGCCGCGTGAATCGAGTCTTGCCGCACTAGGCCTTCGAGTGGGCGCGCCATGTCGATCAGCTGCTTGGTCGTGATCTCGCGCCCATCATCGGAGCGCCCGATCGGCGTGGGATCGTCGTACATCGCTCGCAGCTCTTGGCCGGGCGTAAGGCTCTCGTCAAAGCCGACCTTGACGCCGTCGGGGATGCTCTTGGCAATCCGGTCGACGACGCCGTAGGGAAGGCCCAGCACGCGCCCAGTGTCGCGCGTCGCCTGCTTGGCGGCGAGCTTGCCGAAGGTGATGATCTGCGCGACGCGGTCGCGGCCGTACTTCTCGACGACGTACTGCATCACGCGCTCGCGGCCGTGGACGGAGAAGTCGATATCGATGTCTGGCATCGACTTGCGGCCTGGGTTGAGGAAGCGCTCGAACAGCAGGCCGTAACGAATCGGATCAACGTCGGTGATCTCGAGGCAGTAGGCGACGAGTGAGCCCGCGGCAGAACCACGGCCCGGACCGACCCCAATACCCTCGCGCTTAGCGAAGCTGACGAAGTCCCAGGTCACAAGGAAGTAATCGGCAAAGCCCATCTCGCGGATCGTCTGAAGCTCGAAGTTGAGGCGCTGACGCAGGCTGTCATCGGCGTTTGGATAGCGCTGGATCAGCCCGGCCTCGCACAGGCGCGTCAGGTAGACGAAGGCGTCCTCGTCGTTCGGCACGTCGTACTTCGGCAGTCGAATCGCGCCGAGCTCGAGCTCGAGGTTGCAGCGCTCTGCGATCTCGAGCGTCGGCGACAAGAGGTCGCGACCATACGGCTCGAAGACGCGCTTCATCTCGTCGGGCGTCTTGAGGAAGAACTCCTTGTTGGGGAACTTAAAGCGCTTGTCATTGGCGAGCACGTCGCCCGTCTGGACGCAGAGGAGCACCTCGTGCGGGTCGGCGTCTTCGGCGCGCAGGTAGTGCACGTCGCCGGTGCCGACGGTTGGCAGTCCCATTTCGTCGGCCAGCTTGAGCAAGACCGGGTTGACCTTGTGGTGTTCCTCAAGACCAGCATCTTGGATCTCGACGTAGACATGGTCCTTGTCAAAGATCTGCACCATCAGGTCGAGCTCGGCCCGTGCTGCAACCTCGTCGTCACGCATGATCGCCTGGTTGACGCGACTCGCAAGGCAGCCGCTGAGCGCAATCAGGCCCTTCGAATGCTGAGCAAGCAAGTCGAGGTCGACGCGTGGCTTGTAGTGGTAGCCCTCGAGGTAGCCGAGCGTGACGAGCTTAACGAGGTTGTGGTACCCCTCGAGATTCTCGGCCAAGAGCGTTAGGTGCGCCCAGTCGCGGCGGCCCGGTGGCTCTTTCGCCCGGCGGTCTTCGACGAGATAGATCT
>JAEMTW010000201.1 GCA_016462095.1 Thermoleophilia bacterium | reverse complement strand
CGGCGCTCGCGCCGTGCGCCCGCGATCAGGAGCACGATCCCGATCACGGCGAGCGGCAGGTAGCCGGCGAGGTACGCGATCGGCGCGGCGCCGAGACCGGCCGAGAGATTCCAGAGGGCGTGCAGGATCACGGCGAGCAGGAGCCCCACGAGCACGATCGCAATCTTGCCGGCACGCCCACCGCCTCGCTTGATCGCGATGCCCAACGCGATGCCGGTCATCGCGGTAAAGATCGGATGGCAGAGCGGCGTCACCAGTCCGCGCAGCACGAAGACCGTGGTCAGTTCGCCGAGGCCACCCTCGTTCCAGGCGGCCGCGTAGTAGAGGATGTTCTCGACGGTGGCGAACCCGAGCGCAACCCAAGCGGCGTAGACGATCCCATCGTGCACGCCGTCGATGAAGCCGGGGCGGCGACGAATCACGAACAGCAGCGCCAGCGCTTTGGCCCCCTCCTCCACGATCGGCGCCGAGCCCACTGCCGCACCGGTCTCGCCGATCGCGAACCCGACGGCGGTGTTGATGACGAGCGCGATGAACGTGGCGGCACCGGCACCCCACAAAAACGTGCGCGCAAGCAGTCGCGTCGGCTCCGGCTCAAAGCGGTCGAGGCGCAGCAGGATGGCGGCCACGAGCGGTACGGGCACGAACGCCAGCAGCAGCCCCAACCCGACGGGCACGACCCCATCAAGCGCCGTGAAGGCAAGCACCAGCACGAGCAGCAGCGCGGGCAGGATCACACCCTCCGCCCGCAGCGCGCGCAGGGACCGGCGCTGACGGCGCATCACCAGCGCGATTTTCTCAGGAACCTCCGGAGCCACGCCCGACGCGGCCTCGTGCATCAGCCGATGTCCACCACGAGTCGACCCTTGACCTGACCCTTGAGGATCGCCTTGGCTTGCGCCGGCACGTCCTCGAGCGAGCAGCCACTGGTGATCTCGTCGAGCAACGCTAGATCGAGTTCCTTCGCAACGCGATCCCACGCCACCACACGCTGCTCATACGGCATCGTCACAGAGTCGATGCCAAGCACGTTAATGCCGCGCAAGAGGAACGGCATGATGTGGCCGTCGAACGTTGCACCACCGGCGAGGCCACAGGCCGCCACTGAGGCACCACGCTCGAGCTGGCGCAGGACCTTCGAGATTGTCGAGCCAGCAACCGCGTCGATGCAGCCGGCCCAGCGCTCGGACTCGAGCGGGGAGCTGGATTCCTCGGAGAGCTCCTCGCGCGTCACGATCTCGTGTGCACCAAGCTGTGTCAGGTAGTCGGCCAGCTCGGGACGACCCGTGCTGGCTGCCACGGTGTAGCCATTGCGCGACAGCAGCGCGATCGCGACGGAGCCAACACCACCGGCGCCGCCCGTGATCAACACGGGCTTGTCGCCACCTGGCTTCAGACCCTGCTGCTCGAGTGCCATCAACGCGAACATCGATGTCAGACCAGCGGTACCGACGGCCATCGCCTGGCGGGTCGTCATGCCCTCGGGCACCTGCACAAGCCAGTCGGCGCGCACGCGGGCGCGCTCGGCAAAGCCGCCCCAATAGCGCTCGCCCATATGCCAGCCGGTCACCACGACGCGGTCGCCGACGGCGTAGCGACTATCGGTCGACGCCTCAACAACGCCAGCCAAATCGATGCCGGGGATGTGCGGAAATTTGCGGGCGAGCCGCCCCTTGTTGCCGTCGACGACGAGGCCATCTTTGTAGTTGAGCGTCGAGTGCTCAATCCGTACATCGACCTCGCCTTCGGGCAGGTCGGCGACGGGCACGTCTTCGATCGCGGCAGCAACCTTGCTGTCCTCGATCTCGTTCATCATCAGTGCTTTAAAGGTGTCAGCCATGTCCAGTCAGCTCCCAGTCGGTCTCGGGTGGAAGCCTAGGCGCTGCGCCCACACGATGGCGCATGCGTTGAGGTCCAGAGAAACGCAGAAGGGGCGCCCGCAGGCGCCCCTTCGACAAACCATCGTGGTGTCGTGCGACCTACGAGCAGCCACTCGTCTCGCCGCAGCTGATGCACTTGAGGCAGGTGCCGTTGCGGACCAGAGTCATCTGACCACAGTTGACGCAGGCGTCGCCTTCATAGCCCTTCAGTCGCGCCTCGTCCCGCTCGGTCAGGAGCGGTGCTGGGCGTTGCGCCATGCGTGTCTTCGTGGCGGGCGACAGGGAGCCCGTCGTAACCGGCGTCGCCGATGCGGCGCCAATCGCCGCGACCGGTAGCGTGCTGAGACGCTCGGTCTTGGGCGTACCGATCGAGTCGGTGCGCAGGTCTTGATCGTCCACGTGAGACAGGTCGTTGCGGTCGAGATACGAGATCGCGACCTCGCGGAAGATGTAGTCGATGACGCTGGTCGACATCTTGATCCGCTCGTTGCCGACAACCATGCCGTTCGGCTCGAAGCGGGTAAAGACGAAGGCATCAACGAACTCCTCCAACGGCACACCATGCTGGAGTCCCAGCGAAATGGCGATCGCGAAGCTGTTCATCAGGGAGCGGTAAGCCGCGCCCTCCTTGTGCATGTCGATGAAGATCTCACCGAGCGTGCCGTCCTCGTACTCGCCGGTGCGCAGGTAGACCTTGTGCCCAGCCAGCGTGGCCTTCTGTGTGTAGCCAGCGCGACGATGCGGCAGACGACGACGCTCGCCCATGATCTGGACGATGCGCTCTGCGCCTTGCTCCGCGTTTGGCAGTTCGGTTGCGACCTCGAACTCGTCGCCGACATCGAGTGCGTCGGCGGCAGCACCCGACAGTGGCTGCGAGAGTTTCGAGCCGTCACGGTAGAGCGCGTTGGCCTTGACCATCTTCTTCCACGAGACGCGGTAGCACTCAGCGACATCCGCAATCGAGGCGGAAGCCGGCAGGTTGATCGTCTTCGAGATCGCGCCCGACAGGAACGGCTGAGCCGCCGCCATCATCTCGACGTGTGCGAGTGCGCGGATGGCGCGGGTGCCGAGGCGCCCGCACTTGTTGGCGCAATCAAACACCGAGAGATGCTCGTCCTTGAGGTGCGGCGCGCCCTCAACAGTCATCGTGCCGCAGATGTAGACGTTCGCCTCGTCGATCTCCTCGGCACTAAAGCCAAGTGCAGTCAGGAGATCGAAACCAGGAGCGTCGAGATCTTCACGGTCGATACCGAGCTCCTTGACGATCGCGTCGTCGCCCACCGAGTAGCGCGTGAAGGCGAAGCGCGGATCAAAGGCCGTCGGCAGGATCGCCTCGACCGCTGCCAGCATGACCTCGGTGAAGCCGAAGCTGCGCAGCGCCTCGGGGTTGATGTGCGGTGCACCGTCGAGCGAGCCCGAACCGACGCAGTAGCGCACGATTTCGTCGACCTGCTCGGGTGTGTAC
>JAEMTW010000200.1 GCA_016462095.1 Thermoleophilia bacterium | reverse complement strand
GATCTACTCCTGGCGTGGTGCGGACATCCGCAACATCCTCGACTTTGAGAAAGACTTTCCCAACGCTCGCACGATTCGTCTCGAGCAGAACTACCGCTCGACGCAGCACATCCTCGACGCTGCGAATGCCGTCATCGAGCACAACGAGGGCCGACAAGAGAAGCGGCTCTGGTCGGAACTCGGGCAGGGCGAGCCGGTGCGTGTGGTGGAGTGCCAGGACGAACGGAGCGAGGCGCGCTTCGTGGTGGGCCAGATCGCGCGCGTGATTGGCGAGGGTGGCTCGCTGCGCGACGTCGCGGTGTTCTATCGCACCAACGCGCAGTCGAGAGCGCTGGAAGAGGCGCTTCGCCAAGCCGATGTGCCGTATCGGATCATCGGCGGCACGGGTTTCTACGACCGCCAAGAGATCAAGGACGCACTGGCGTACCTTCGGGCAATTGCGAACCCGAACGACGACGTCTCGCTGCGCAGGATCATCAATGTGCCCCGCCGTGCGATCGGCGACACCACCGTCTCGCGACTTTCCGAACACGCTGCCATGTTGGGCGTCTCACTGCGGGTCGCACTGCTCGATGCCGAGTCGATCTTGCCTGGCTCGGCGGCGCGCAAGGCAGTGTCGGGTTTCGCTGCACTGATGGATCGCCTGACTGCGTCCGCCGTGTCGATGGAGCCTGCAGAGCTGCTCGAACGGATCTACGACGAGACTGCGATGATCGAGTCGCTGCGCGCAGAGCGCACGCTCGAGGCGAATGGGCGGATCGAGAACCTCGACGAACTGTTGGGGGTGGCGCGTTCCGCGACGCTGACGGGCGAACCCGAGGCCGATCTCGCGATGTTCTTGCAGGAGCTCAGCCTCGTCTCTGATGCAGACCAGTTGCCGGACTCCGACGACGACTCGGCGGTCACGATGATGACGCTCCACACGGCTAAGGGACTGGAGTTTCCGCGGGTCTACATGGTTGGCATGGAAGACAACATCTTTCCGCACGCGCGGGCGTTGGAGGAGGCGAACCTCGAAGAGGAGCGTCGCCTCTGCTACGTGGGGATGACACGAGCGCGTGAGCAGTTGACCATGACATACGCACGCACCCGCAGTCTCTACGGTCGACAGGACTACAATCCGCCGTCGACGTTTCTAGGTGAGATTCCGGCAGAGTTCGTCAATCACGAGCGGGTTGCTTCCCGCGGTGGTACGAGTCTGCCGTCGTCGCAGGGACGCTGGTCGGATCGGCCTGCTCCGATAACACAATCTCGCGCGATCGTGCGCGAGCCGGCCACGGATCTGCCCCTGATCTCCACCGGCGACACGATCCGGCACCTGCGCTGGGGCGACGGCATTGTGATCGGTGTTCCGTCGGCCGAGGAAATTCTCGTGCGCTTCCCCGAGGCGGGCGAGCGGCGCCTCCACGTCGCGTACGCACCAATCGAACTGATCGCTCCGTAACGCAGACGTGTTGCGATACGCGACGTCCGGCCGAAGGCGTCGGCCTCCGCCTCGTCATCGAACCGGTGGACTCTGATAGATTCCGATCTCGTTCGGGCGATTAGCTCAGTTGGTAGAGCACCGCCTCGACAAGGCGGGGGTCACTGGTTCGAGCCCAGTATCGCCCACTCGGATTCCCCGGAATCCGTCCGGACAGAACGCCGCCTGCTGGGCGGCGTTCGTCGTTCTGGCTACACGCTCTCGTAGATCTCGAGGCGACGGTCGCTCAGCAACGGGAAGATCCGGTCGGCAACGATGCTGACGAAATGCGGCGAGTCGCAGTGCGCCTGAAACGCTGCTTCGTCGGTGTACTGCTCGTACAGGAAGAGCGCCGAAGGATCGGCCACGTCGGTGTGCAGGATGTAGGCGTCGCAGCCAGGCTCAGCATTCGATGGCGCGAGCATCGACTGCGTCAGGGCACGAACGGTGGCCTCCTCGCCGGGTGTAATCGTCCAACGCACAGCAATGCAGTAGGCCATCGTGATCTCCTCAGATTTGCTGGAAGCGTGTCAGGTCGACCTGACGGAGGGGTGGGGACGCGATACATTGCCCGTAATGACACCCGTTGCTCAGCTCTATTTTTTACCTGGCGCAGGATCCTTTGCGCCCCACGTGATGCTCGAAGAGGCCGGCATTGCACACGAGCTCCACCGCGTCGTTCGCGACGAGCAAAGCGTTCCAGTTGAGCCAGCGAACTATCTCGCGTTAAATCCTTCGGGGCGGATTCCGACCATCGTCTGGGCGAACGGGACGGTGCAGACAGAGTCCGCAGCAATCTGCGTGACAGCCGCAGAGGCGGCCAATCGAGCCAGCCTGATTCCCGCCATCGGCAACGCCGAGCGCGCCGAGGTGCTCGCACGACTGTTTTTCCTTTCGAACACCGTGCAGGTCGCGATTCTGCGGGCACGCTATCCGGACCGTTTCGCCGACGACGATGCCGGCCGGGCGTCCGTCGCGGCCCGCGGCAACCGCGACCTGATGGAGTTGCGCGACCGCTGTGCCAACTGGTACGCCGATGGCAAGCCGTTTCTGCGCGGTGAAGAGCCGGGCGTTGACGACCTGTTCCTTGGCATGCTGATTCGGTGGACTCGACTGTCGGCTGTGCCGTGGTGGGACAACGCGACGCTGAGCGACCTCTACGATCGCTTCCAGGCCGTGCCGTCGGTGGCTCGTGCGCGCGAGCAAGAGCAGTTTGCGGCGCGCCCACCCGCTGGCACCTGACGTCGTAGCTGATTCAGGAACTAGTGGTCGTGCTCGGTCTCGGGCAACGAGACGAGTGCCACCACGCAGCGCACCCAATCGACGCCCTCCGTGATGGTGAGCTCGGCGGCGTTCGGTGACAGCACGGTCAGGACGAAGGTCTTCGGCACGTCGTCGTGAACGATGAAGATCAGCGTGTCAGCTTGCTCCGCCACGAGCTCGACCGGCGACTCGACGGGCGCGTCTTCTTGCCCCACCAAGACAACCCGTGTAACGCCGTCGCTCCCGAATGTTCGGTGATGCCCCTCGTGGAGATGATATGACCACCCCGGAGAGGTGGTCACGGCATAGGAGATGTACTCAAGCCCGGCGAGTTGGCTCATGCGGTTACCGGAATGCCTGGATACCGGTCACGGCACCGCCGACGACGAGCGTGTGGACCTCGTGCGTGCCTTCATACGTGACGACGCTCTCGAGGTTGTTCATATGCCGAATCACGGGGTACTCGAGCGTGATGCCGTTGCCACCGAGAATCGAACGGGCGGAGCGAGCGATGTCGAGCGCGCCTCGGGCATTACCCATCTTGCCGAGCGACACGTGCTCGGGACGCAGCGCACCATCGTCCTTCATGCGGCCAAGGTGCAGCGCCATCAGCAGGCCGCGGTTGAACA
>JAEMTW010000029.1 GCA_016462095.1 Thermoleophilia bacterium | reverse complement strand
CCCCATCACGCCACTGCAGGGAGGACATGACAACCGCGCGGATGTGGTGTCCCCCTACCAACACGCAACGATGCCCCATCACGCCACTGCAGGGAGGACATGACAACCGCGCGGATGTGGTGTCCCCCCTTAGAAGAACGTCAGACCGACCACGATCGCTGAGATCATGATCACCGTGGAGATGACGACGATTAGGCGCATCATCTGGCCCGGCAGGCCGTAGACGCGCGCGAGGATCAGGGTGTGGAAGGCCGCGGGCATCGCGATCGAGAGGTAGTAGACAGCGGGGATGTCGATACCGGTTGCGAGGTCAATGCCAAACAGGATTGCCGGAGCGATCGCGAGTCGCAGCACGATCGGGCCCGCGCCACGCCAGAGGTCGTGGATGTCGTGCGAGATGCGATCGAGGGGCAAGGCGAGGCCGAGTTCGAGAAAGCCGACCGGGCCCATCAGGAAGACGACCCAGTCGGTCGGGCGCTCCACGTACGGCACGATGTCGAAGCCCGCGACGCGGATCGCGACGGCGATGATGGCGAAGATGAGCGGCACGTTGACGATCTGCCGCGCAATGCCCTGCCACGTGCGCGGACGCGAGCCGTTGCCGTAGTGCGCCGCGATCGTCGTGGAGACCGAGACGATTGGGATCAGATACATGAACTGTGCGAACAACACCTGGAGCGCGAGTCCCGCCGGGCCGAAGACCGCGTTGATGACGGGGTAGCCAAGCGTGACCGTGTTGGTAAACCCAGCCCCGAGCGCCAACGCGCCCTGCTCGCCACGATCGCGCGCCACGCTGCGTGCGTAGAGCAACCCAAGTCCGAGCACGATATACGACGCGACGATGACCGCAGTCAGGGCCAGCAGCGTCGTCATGTCGGCCGGCACGACGCTGTAGGCAAACAGCACGACGATCGGCGCGAAGAAATGGAAGTAGAAGTTGAAGATCCGCTTGTTCCATGGCGCAGCCGTCTGTGGCGATCGCCACTGCCAGGCCAGACCGATCGCGAACGAGCCGACCCAGAGGAGAGCGATCAGCATCGGTCACCGCTACGCGTCGAACCGAGCCCGAACCACTGAGAAGAGACTCGACGCGCCATGCCCGACATCATCGGGCATCGCCACCTACTCGTACTGCAGCGCCTCGAGCACGTCGAGCTTGGCAGCGCGTCGCGCCGGCAGAATCGCCGCCACGATGCCCGCCACGATCGAGAGCACGAGGAAGATCACGATCTGCACCGTTGGGAAGACGAAGGAGAGGCCCTCACTCTCGAGCCCCTTGCAGACGGCCCAGCCAAACATGATCCCCAGCAGCACGCCCAAGACGCCACCGATGATCGAGGTGATGACGGCCTCCCAGCGGATCATCGCGCGCAGCTGGCGACGCGTCGTACCGACCGAGCGGAGCATGCCGATCTCGCGGGTGCGCTCGAAGATCGAGAGCACGAGCGTGTTGACGATGCCGAAGAGGGAGATCATGACGCTGAGCGCGAGCAGGGCGTAGAAGATGACGAGGATCGTGTTGACGCTCGAGGCGACCTCCTCCTTCTGCTGCGCATTCGACTGCACCTGCGCTGTGGGATAGCCCTTGAGTGCCTCGTCGAGGGCTGCCTGAACCGTGTCGGGGTTGGAGTCCGGCGTCTCCGTAACAAACACCGTGTTGAGACCGGTCGCGTTCGACTGCAAGAGTGGTTTGAGCGCAGCCTGGTCGACGACGAAGCCATTCAGAATCGTGGGATCGGTGTACGTGCCCGCGACGGTAAATGTTGCGCTCTCTCCGCTGATTGCCTGGACCGTAAAGCTGTCCCCCGTCGCGAGCTTCAACGTGGTCGCAATGGCGTCCTCGACGAGCGCTTTGTCTGTGCCCAGGCTCTGAACAGCCTCGTCCGAGCCGTCGTTCCAATCAAAGGCGTAGACGTCCGTGATCGTCGCAAGATCGACGCCAATCAGGGCGAAAGTCTGCCCGTCGACCTGCGCGGCGGTGCCGCCAACCGGCGAGGCTGTCTCGACGCCAGGCACGGCCTTGACGGCGTCGAGCACACCCGCCGGTAGCGAGCCGCCAAAGCCGCGAGCAGTGACGGTGACGTCGCTCTTCAACGAGTTATCAATCGCGCCAGTAAACGATTCTCGAAGACCGCCGACGAAGATCGTCACGAACACGACGAGGCCGATGCCGATCATCAAGGCTGCAGCCGTGACGGCCGTGCGGGCGGGGTTGCGCGCCGCGTTCTCGGAGGCGAGCTTGCCGACGCCGCCAGCGACCTTCGTGATTGGGACTGAGAGCACGCCTACGACCGGGCGGACGATGAAGCGCGCCAGCATCGCAACGGCGACGAAGATCAGGATCGCGCCACCCGCGAGGGTGAGGAGTCGGCTGGTCGTATCGGCTTCGCTGACCAGACCGAAGACCATGCCGGCCGCACCGAGCACGGCGATGATGATCGCGAGCGCTGGTGTCAGCTTCTGGAAACGCCCAACCGGCAGCGTGACTCCTTCGCGGAGCGCCGCAATCGGCGCAATCTTGGTCGCGCGCAGCGCGGGGAAGATCGAGGCCAGCACCGTGATGCCCACCCCAACGGCGAGCGCGACAACAACCGTCTGCCACGACAGGATCAGCCCCGTGGCCGGCAGGCCAAACCCAATCGCTCCAAACAGCTTGTTGAGGCCCCAGGCAAAGACCAGTCCGAGCCCGATGCCGATGATCGAGGCGACGGAACCGATGATGAACGCCTCGCCGACCACGGTGCCGAGAATCTGCCGGCGCGAGGCGCCAATCGTGCGCAGCATCGCGAATTCGCGCGTGCGCTGGGCGACCGTAATTGAGAAGGTGTTGTAGATGATGAACGCGCCGACCAGCACAGCGACGCCCGCAAAGGCGAGCAAGGCGTAGCGAATGATCTTGCCGATCAGGTCGTTAAGCACGCTGGCCTGCTCGTCAGCGTCCTCCTTGCCGGTCTGGACGATGACGTCCGTCTGCGGCAGCGCGGCGCGCACGTTGGCCTTCAACTGATCGTCAGAGACGCCATCCTTGGCTTTGGCGTAGATGTAGCTCGCCTTGCCTTGCAGCGACCACCAGTTTTGGACGTCAATCAGCGGCGCCAGCACGGTCGTGGAGCCACCGAGCGACGTCGTCCCATCGCCGTACTGCACGATGCCCACGATCTTGACGGGCTTGATGCCGTCCTGCGTGGCGAGCGTGACGGCCTGGCCCACCTTCGCCTTGGACTTGGTGGCGATCTCCTTGGCGATCGCGATCTCTCCGCTGGCCGTCGGCAGTCGCCCCTCGATCGGCGAATACGGGTTGAGTTCTTCGGACACGCTCGAGAACACGAAACTCGGCGCACCACCTGTCTGATCCATCGGCTCGCCGTCAACGATCACATAGCCCTGGACCTGAATAAACGGCTCGGCAAGTTGCACACCGTCGGCAGCCCGCACGGCTGTGACGAGCTCGGCGTTAAGGAAGACCTCGGTCTGGGGGTCCTTGAACGGCGGCTTCTGCTTGACGACCACGTCGATCTTCGAGTTACCTTGCTGGAAGATCTGAACGAAGGCGCGATCGATCTGGTCTGTCAATACGAGCGTGCCGGAGATCATCGTGACGCCGAGCAAAATCGCGATCGCCGTCAGAGCCGACCGCAACTTGCGCGTGCTGAGTCCTCGCAGGACGAGACCGATCACGACTACTCCAGCGTCTTGATCGTGTCGAGAATCTCGCCGGCCGACAGATGGCCCGCGTCGCGCACGATCTTGCCGTCGCGAAGGAAGAGCGTGCGGTCAGCGATTGCCGCCGCGCTCGCATCGTGGGTGACCATGATGACGGTCTGGCCGAACTCGTCGACAGCACGCCGCAAGAGGGCGAGCACTTCGCTGCTGGTCTTGGAATCGAGGTTGCCGGTTGGCTCGTCGCCAAAGATGACGGCGGGCTTCGAGAGCAGCGCACGCGCAACCGCGACGCGCTGCTGCTGGCCGCCCGAGAGCTCGGCGGGCTTGTGCGTCAGGCGGGTACCAAGACCCGTTGCCTCGACGAGCGTGGCCTCCCACTCAGGATCCGGCGCTGTGCCAGCGATCTTCATCGGCAGCTCGATGTTTTCCTTGGCGGTCAGCATCGGCAGCAGGTTGAAGAACTGGAAGACGAAGCCGATCTTGTCGCGGCGCAGCAGCGTCAACTTCTGATCGTTGAGGCCGGCGAGCTCGGTGCCATCGACGAGCACGCTGCCCGAGGTTGGCTGGTCGAGCCCCGCGAGGATGTGCATCAGCGTGGACTTGCCCGAGCCGGATGGCCCCATCACGGCGGCCAGCTGGCCCTTGGGGAAGGAGACGGAGACACCGTCGAGTGCCCGCACCTCGGAATCGCCCTCGCCATAGATCTTCGAGACGTCCGTGGCGACAACGACAGCATCTGTCGCGACGGCGCTAGGTGTGGAGGTGATTTCGGTGCTCATGGTGGGGAAACTCCGTCCGTTTTGCAACAGCAATCAGCCTATCGCACGACAACGAGGTGCAGATGAGGTCGAGATGCTACGCCGAACCACTCAGCGCAAAGGCGACTTAGAGCTTGCCGGAGGCGGCGAGCGTCAGTCGTGCCCAGAGCTCTTCGCCATTCTTCGAGCGGCGAACGTAGACGCCCTGCATCGGCACGAACTCGCCTTCGAGCGCGAGCACGGGACCGCGATTCGGGCTGGTCGCGTCGAGATACCAATCGCCATCGTCAATCATCTCGCCGGGCTGCGAGAAGACGATACGCGAGGCCTCGTCATCGGATAGCGGCTCCGTCCAGTTGAACGAACGGGCGTTGGTCGACTCTTGCGAACCCATTAGGACTTCTTGGCGGCTTTCTTGGAGGCCTTCAGCGGGTTGAGCATCTTCTCCTTGGCGTCTGCCGGAGCGTCTGCCAGTGGCACGATGGCCTCGCCGCAGACATGACCCTTGACGCGACGAAGGCACGTCTGGGGGATCGACCAGAGCGAAACGGTGCGATGACCGTGCTTGCAGATGTAGACGCGAGCGACGCTCGGGCCTTCTGCGACAGCAACGGCGACGGGCTCTGCTTCGTAGACCTCAGCGGCCTCGCCTGCAAAATCCTCTTCGGCGATCTCTTCGACGACGGGAGCAGCGGCAACCGGTGCGGCGTCAGCCTCAACCTCGGCGGCGGCCTCAGCAACGACCTCAACCTCGGCCTCGGCTGCGACTTCGGCCTCAGCGGCTGGAGCGGCGTCGACTTCGGCGACGGCTTCGACCTCTACCTCGGCGGCAGCGGGTGTCTCGGCGTCGGTCTCTGGTGCAGTTGCGTTGTCGTCGTCCACGATCAGTCTCCTCAGGAGAAAGCGATTCGAGCGGGATCCTATTGGAGTCCGTTCCGTGCGGCGAAGGTTCCCCGCGTGCGGAAAGCATGGCATGGTCGCCAATCCTTGGCGGCGATCCCCGCCAAGTCGTTACTATGCGGGTGTGCCGAATCAGAAAAGCTTCCAATACGACGTTGGTGTGACGTGGGATGGTCGCCGCGCCTCCTCGTTGTCCGCCGCGGGTCGCCCCACGATCCTGTCGGGTCCACCTTCCGATTTTCCGATGGGCGACGAGGATCGGTGGAGCCCGGAGCACCTGTTTCTTGGCAGCCTCGCTTCGTGCACGATGATCTCGTTCCTCGCCCACGCTGAGCACAAGGGGCTTGAGGTGCTCGAGTACTCGTCGGAGATCGGTGGCACCGTGATGCGCCGCGTCGAAGATGGCCGCTACGCCTTCGTGCACGTGCACCAGCGCCCCCGCGTCGTTGTCGCCGCCGGCCAAGCAGGCAAGGCCACCGAGTTGATCGGCAAGGCCGAGCGTGACTGCTTTATTTCCGCCTCGACGACGGCTGAAGTCCAGAACGACTGGGACATCACCGAGCAGTGAGCGACGCGTCGCGCGACCCGGTCCACGGCTCGTACCACGCGTTCTACGGTGTCGTTCGCACGTTCTGCGGCGTGCCGCTCGTCTCGTCGCGTGCCGACGTGGCGGCTGCCGATGCCGTCGTGATCGGCGCCCCGTTCGATGAGGGCGTCTCGTATCGACCAGGGACGCGCTTCGGCCCGCAGGCTGTTCGCACCGCCGAGGACATCAACGTCACGGGCGATCGCCCCAGCATGCACGCGGGCATCGACCCGCTCAAAGAACTGAACATCGTCGACTGGGGCGACATCGATGTGATCGCCAGCGATCTCCCCCGCTCGCACGCGCTCTTGACCGAGGCTGCCGGTGCCGCACTCGCAACCAACACCGTCCCCGTCGTGATCGGCGGCGACCACTCGCTCTCGCACGCCATGCTCGCCGCCATGCACGGTCAGTTCGGCGCCGACGGCTACTCCGTGATCCACTTCGATACACACGCCGACACGGGCATCCCCGAGGACGGCGAGCCACCGCACGGCACGCCGTTTCGCGCGGCGATCGAGCGCGGGCATCTGAAGGGCACGAACATCTTCCAGATTGGCCTGCGTGGCACGTGGCCGGGCCCCGAGCTGTTCCAGTGGATGCGCGAGCAGGGCATGCAGTGGGCGACAATGGATGAGGTGATCGATCGCGGCATCACCGACGTCGTGCGCGAGGCGATCGCCTTCGCCCGTCAGGCAGCGCCAAAGACGTATCTGACTGTCGACATCGACGTGCTCGACCCCGCCTACGCGCCGGGCACCGGCACTCCCGAGCCGGGTGGCCTAACCACCCGCGAGCTGCTGCGAGCGGTCCGTACTGTCACGAGCGAGCTCGATGTGGCGGCCTTCGACCTCGTCGAGGTCTCACCCCCCTACGATCACGCTGCGATTACCGCGATGGCCGGCCACCGCACGCTCCTTGAGGGGCTCAACGGGATGGCACTGCGGCGCGTGGGTCGCCCGGCTCAGCACGAACGCCCGTGATTACACCGCTCGTCGCCTATGCCGACCTGCACGACGATGCTCTGGTCGGCGCGCTGCTCGATCTCGCGACGCAGCCAGACGATGAGTTGCTGGCGGCCGAGACGGCCCGTGCCGCACTCGCCCTCGAGACGTCGTTTGCCGAGGCGCTCGCCCGTGCCGTGTTGGAGTCTGAGGGCCCCTTCGCCGTCGCCGCTCGTCGAGGCCTGACTGCAACCGATCCGCGGGTTGGTATTGCTCGCACCGAGTTGGAACGCCTCGGCGTGCTCGCCCATGGCGACGCCGCGCGCATTCTCGCTCGCCACGGTCTCGATGGTGCGCTCAGCGCTCAGCGCGGCCTCGAGCACCCAACCGCCACTCCCCCCGCTGCTGCCGCATTGCTGCAGGCGCTGGTTGCTGCGGGCAATTGGGGTCGACACGCCGAGTCGCTCGTCGCCTTCCATGCCGGCGAAGGCATCGGCGAATTGGCCACGCATCGCGTGTTGCGTTGGCTCGACGGCGAACTCGTCGGGATTGCCGACCCCGACACGACTACGCTCGACGACCTGGTTGGCTACGAAGACGAGCGCGCGCCACTGCTGGAGGATCTTGCCGCCTTCGCTGCCGGCCAGCCTGCCAATGACGCACTGCTCTACGGACTGCCGGGCACCGGCAAGTCGGCAGCCGTGCGCGCCTGCGCTGCCGCCTTTGCCGACAGTGGCATGCGTCTGATTCAGGTCGAGCGCGACCAGCTCGACTCGCTCGAAGACGCCCTGCTGGCCTTGCGCGGTGAGGGCCCGAAGACGATCCTCTTTCTCGACGATCTCGTGGTGGACGATGCCGATCGCCTCGACCGCGCCCTGCGTGCCACGCTGGACGGTGGCGTCGCACAGCGCCCCAGCAACGTCGTGGTCTGGGCCACCTCGAATCGCCTCAACCTGCTGCACTCCTCGCACTCGGAGCGCTCCGACGATGTCGACGCGGCCGAGACGGTGGGCGAGAAGGCCGCACTGGCCGCCCGCTTTGGACGACGCATTCGCTTCGAGCGCCAGGATCGCGAGGCCTATCTCGCGATCTGCCGGCGCCTCGTACGCGATCGTCTCGGCGACGTGCCCGCCACGCTCGACGACGATGCCATGCGCTTCGCCGTCCAAGGCCACGGGCTCTCGGCGCGCACCGCGCGCCAGTTCGCCGACGCCTATCGGCCCTAGCGCCGAGTTCTCAACGCCGGCAACCAGTCTACGGTCGCACCAAGGTCGTGCGCACGTACTCGCGGAGCACAGCACGCATCTCC
Organism: Thermoleophilia bacterium; assembly: GCA_016462095.1. GTDB lineage: Bacteria > Actinomycetota > Thermoleophilia > Gaiellales > F1-60-MAGs149 > F1-60-MAGs149. The sequence goes on along the minus strand of JAEMTW010000029.1, from coordinate 4,924 downwards.
TCGGGCGCCACCGCACCCGGATGGAGCAGCACGTGCAGCGCAAGACCGTCGATCAGCGTGGCATACGTTAGTGCCCAAAGGCCAGCATCGATCGGCTCAAACGTCTCGTCCTGCTGCAGCTCTTTGACGACGCGCTCGATGCGCCGCCGCCAGCCGTCGTAGAGCGATGCGTAGCGCTCGGCCAGTGCCGGGGTCCGGGCTGCTCGGGCCTCTAGCTCCGTCCAGACGCGTTGCTCGGTAATCGCCTCAGGTGTATCCGGAACGTTCGCCTCGCCAAGCCGGATCAGCACCTCCAAGGGATCGTCGATGCCCTCCACGGCGGCGTCAATGCGACGAGCGACACGCTCGGCCGCCTCTTGCAACGCGGCCCCCAAGACCTGATCCTTGGTGGCAAACCAGTGCGTGATCGTCCCGGTCGAAACCTGCAGCTCCGCCGCGAGTCCGCGCATCGTTGTGGCCTCGTAGCCATCGCGCGCAATCACCAGGATCGCGGCGTTGATGATCTCGCCGCGCCGTAACTCCTCGACCGAGAGGCGGGGCATCGCGCGCTCAGGCCTGCTTCGGCCACGCGGCAACGGGACTCGTGCCACGCTTGCGCATCTCGTTGACGAGCACGACCTTCTGGATCTCGCTCGTCCCCTCCCAGATGCGGTCGACGCGCAAGTCGCGATAGAAGCGCTCGACGGCGTTCTCGCGCATGTAGCCACGCCCGCCCAAGACCTGGACGCACGAGTCGACGACGCGATTGGCCATCTCCGAGGCAAACAACTTGATCGACGCCGCCTTGGCATGCAACGTCTTCGGATCGAGCGTGCCCTGCGTCACTTCCCACGCCACCTGGTACGTGAAGGCGCGGGCGGCCGCGAGATCCGAGACGGCCTCGGCCAGTGGAAACGAGACGCCCTGGAACTCGATGATGCGCTCGCCAAACTGCTCGCGCTCAACCGCATAGCCAAAGGCGTCCTCGAGACAACGCTCGGCCCCACCAAGGCAGCGCGCCGCGATCATCAGGCGCTCCTCCATAAACCACTCCTTGGTCAGGTTGTAGCCCTCACCAACTTCGCCCAGCACGCGATCAGCGCTGACCTCGACGTCGTGGTAGCGGAAGATCGGATGCTCGTAGACGAAGTGGTGCATGTAGCGAGGGCGACGGTACTCCTCGACGCCGTCCTGATCACGGTCGATCAAGAGCGAGACAGGACCCTCGCCCGGGACGTCGGCCACGACGATCTGATAATCGGCGACGTCGCCAACCGTCACGTACCACTTCTCGCCATTGAGGACAAAGCCGTCGCCTTTGCGGACAGCCTTGGTGGCGAGGACGGACGGATCCGAGCCGGCGTTCTCCTCCGTAATCGCATAACACGAGCGGCGCTTGCCGGCGATCTCGGGGATCAGGAAGCGCTCGCGCTGCTCCGGCGTGCAGTACTTGAGCACGTTGGCGGGGCGCCAGACGATGTCCCAGAGCGCATTCGTCGAACGACCGAGCTGCTCTTGCGACAACACCTGCTCGAACAGCGAGAGGCCTTGGCCACCCCACTCCTCGCGCATGTTGACGGCGTTGAGCTTGGCGTCGATGATCGCCTGGTAGGCGTCCTTCAACTCGGCCGGCGACAGGCCGTCCTGTTCGTCGCAAGGGATCTCGAGCGGCAGCAACACGTCGTCGCAGAGCGTGCGCGAACGCTGCTGAATTTCGAGTTCACGGGCATTGAGAGAGAGGTCCATCGTGGTCTCCTTCGACCTACACGCGGGGGAACATGTCGCGGGAGATGATCAGACGCATGATGTCCGACGTCCCCTCCCAGAGCTCTTCGAGCTTGGCGTCGCGCAGCCACTTCTCGGCCGGGTACTCGCGCGAGTAGGCGTAGCCACCAAGCGTCTGGCAGCAGGCCCAAGCCGAGAACCAGCAGGCCTCGGAGGCGGCCAGCTTGGCCATCGCGGCCTCGGCACTAAACGGCTTGCCCGCGTCGGCGAGCGCCGCCGCGTGGCGGGCCATCAGCCGCGCCTGATCGATCTTCATTCGCGCATCAACGAGCCGAAACGAAACGGCCTGGTTGGTGTGAATCGCAGAGCCGAACGCCTTGCGCTCCTTGGCGTACTCGACGGCGTAGTCGAGCGATGCGCGTCCCATGCCAACCTCGCCCGCCGCCAGCAGCACGCGCGACTCGTCGAACTTCTTCATCAGGCCACTAAAGCCCTTGCCTTCGCCGCCGATGCGACGATCCTCGGGCAGAAAGACGTCCTGGAAGAAGATCTCGTGCGTCGGAATGCAGCGCTGCCCGAGCTTGTGCAGCTTGTTGCCGACGCTAAAGCCCTCGTCGCCGGCCTCGACCACGAAGGCCGTGATGCCCTTCGAGCGCGTGCCCGGGGCGACGGTTGCGAAGACGAGGTAGTACTCGGCCACACCGGCATTCGAGATCCACGTCTTCGAGCCATTCAGCAGGTAGCCGCCCTCGACGGGCTTGGCGTGCGTCGTGATCGCGCTGGCATCGGAGCCCGCCTCGGGCTCGGTCGTCGCGAGCGCACCGAGCTTCGGGTTAGGACCGCAGAGCGGTGGTACCCAGCGCGCCTTCTGCGCCTCGGTACCGAGCTCGACAATGACGCCGGCAAAGAACGAGGCCGAGCCGATGAAGTTGCCGATCGGCGCGTCGCCGTACGTCAGCTCCTCGTGGATCAGGCAGGCGGTCGTGAGGTCGGTGATGCCGCCGCCGCCAAACTCCTCGGGCAGGTCGTACGAGGTGAGGCCAAGCTCGGAGGCCTTGTTGAACGGCTCCCACGGCGTCTCCTCCGTCTCGTCGTAGTGCGCAGCGACGGGCCGAATCTCCTTCTCGGCAAACGAGCGCGCAAGCGCAACGAGCTCCTCTTGGATATCGCTCGGAGTCACAGACATCAGCAACCTCTCTCCTCAACACAACAGATGTGCGAATGGTCGCACACTTGTTATGCAGTGTGCAAGTGGCAAACACTATTCGCCGTGCGCGTGCCGGCCGCTATCCAACGTGAATGTCCAGAAGGGGTCAGGCACGATCTGGACATTCATGGCGACGGTGACTGGATGACCGGGCGCCGCACGACGGGGATCAAGATCAAGGCGCCCAAGACGAAGACGACGCCCGAGAGGACGTAGGACGGACGGACGCCAATGAGGACGATCGCAGGACCCGCGATCGCCAAACCGAGCGTGAACGAAACGGTTGCCGTCACCTCGGCCACCGCAAACACGCGCGAACGCAAATGATCGGGCACGGCTCGCTGCAGCAGCGTCTGGCGCGAGACGTTGACACACCCCGAGGCGGCACCGCCAATGACACTGACAATCAGGATTGGCACAAACCAGGGACTGAGGCCCATGAAGGCGATCATCACGCCATCAATCAGCATGCCAATCAGCAGAATCTTCGCCTCGATCCGCCGCTCGCCAAGCCACCGCCCGATACCCCACGAGCCGATCAGCATGCCCACGCCCCAACAGGAGATCAGCGCCGCAAAGCCAATCGCACCCACATCGAAGAGCTTGGCCAGTGGCGCATCCGCCACCATCGCCCAACCAACCACGCTGTACGCGACCACCTCAGCCAACACGATCAACCGCAGCAGACGGATCTGCCAGACAATCCGCAGGCCCTCGGTAAAGCGCACCTTTGGCGGCCGTTCGACACCAACCGCACGCTTTTCTTGGAAGCGGCCCTTCACGCTCCACACGAGCGCAGCAGACACCAAGAAGGAGAACGCGTTGATGCCAAACGCCGTACTCGCACCGACTCCACCGACCAGCACGCCACCGATCAGTGGACCGACAGTGATCCCAAGAGCGAAGGCCTGCGAGACAAGCCCGTTGGCCCAGGCGAGATCCTCATCCGCCGCCAAGTTCGGTATCGCTGCCTGCGAAGCCGGCAAGAACGGCATCTCAGCAGCCGTCGCGAGGAACGCCAAGGCAATCAGCATCCACGGCTCGTCCGCAAAGACGAGCGCGGCAAAGAAGGCGGCTGCGCCAATGTCGGAGATGATCATCACCTTGCGTCGATCGAAGGAATCGCCGAGCCAACCACCGATCGGCGTCAGGATCCCCATCGCCGCGAACGTGGCAAGAAAGACCGCCGAAACCCAGACAGCCGAGTTCGTCATCTCGTAGATATGGAACGTCAGCGCGATCATCGCGACCTGCGACCCCGTCACCGAGATCGCACGCGCAGCGCTCAGGCGGCGAATAGCTGCACGGGTACTGACCACGCGGTCAGGGTACGGGATCGAACGGGTAGCGCGAATCACGCGACCACTGCGATGCCAAAGCGGACAGGGAAAGCCGTGTCTCGCCTACGATAGTCGCATGGCTGTTGATGTCACCGAGGCCGACTTCCAACGCGAAGTCATCGAGGCCTCCCACAACGTTCCTGTCGTCGTCGATTTCTGGGCCGATTGGTGCGGGCCCTGCAAGCAACTCGCGCCGATTATCGAAGCCGCTGTCGCCTCGCGTGGCGGGGCGATCAAGCTCGTCAAGATCGACACCGAAGCCAACGCGCAACTCGCAGCGAGCTTCAAGATCCAGAGCATCCCCGCCGTCAAGGCCTTCCGCAACGGGAAGGTCGTCAACGAGTTCGTCGGCCTCCTGCAGCCCTCGCAAGTAGAGGCCTTCCTCGACACGCTCGTGGCAACCGAGCCCGAAGTCGAGGCTGAGGTCGCCGTCGAGATGACCAGCGAGGAATCGCTACGCGCCGTGCTCGCCCAGGATGAAAAGAACGTCGACGCCGCCATGGCGCTCGCCCGCATTCTGCTCGCCCGCGGCGACACCGCCGAGGCGATCACGGTCCTCGAACCCGCCCGCCACGCCCCACAGGTCGACGGCCTCCTCCCCGGCGCCGAGATCGTGCTGACACCCGACCTCGACCCCGAGCTCGCCCGCGCACTCGAAGCGCTCGCCGGCGAT
>JAEMTW010000199.1 GCA_016462095.1 Thermoleophilia bacterium | reverse complement strand
GAGCAGGCCGAGGTCGAACACCGCACCGTTACGCTCCGCCCTGTCTCCTGAGAGGACACGCCACCATGCATTGGAATCCCTTTATCACCTGCGCTGTCACCGGAGCCGGTGCGTCGCAAGGCGTCCATCCCGAGCTGCCGATTACGCCAGAGCAGATCGCCAACTCCGCGATCGACGCGGCCAAGGCAGGCGCGGCGATCGTGCATTGCCACGTGCGTGAGCCCGAGACGGGCGTGCCGTCGCGTCGCGTCGATCTCTATCGCGATGTCGTCAGTCGCATCCGCGAAGCCGATGTCGATGTGATCGTCAACCTCACCACCGGCATGGGTGGCGACCTCCTCGTCGGCCCGAACGGCACCGACACGCCGCTGCCAGGTAGCGACCTGATTGGCCCGGACGAGCGCATCGCGCACTTGCACGACACCCTGCCCGACATCTGCACGCTCGACTGCGGCAGTCTCAACTTTGGCGACGGCAACATGGTCTACGTCGGCACGCCCGATTATCTGCGCATCGGCGCCGAGAAGATCCGCGCGCTTGGCGTTAAGCCCGAGCTGGAATGCTTCGAGCTTGGCCACCTCTGGTTCGTCAACAAGCTGGTTGAGGAAGGCCTCGTCGACGATCCGCCGTTCGTCCAGGTCTGTCTCGGTATTCCGTGGGGCGCACCCGCGACGCCGCGGACGATGCAGACGTTTGCCGACTCGATGCCCCCGAATGCGGTCTGGAGCGGCTTTGCGATTAGCCGCCTCGAGATGCCGTTCGTCGCGCAGGCGATGCTGCTCGGCGGCAACGTTCGCGTCGGCCTCGAGGACAACCTCTACATCAGCAAGGGCGAGTTCGCCTCGAACGCGCAGTTGGTAGAGCGCGCCGTCACGATTATCGAGAGCCTCGGTGGCACGGTCGCCGGACCCGACGTCGCGCGCGAGCGGCTCGGGATCGCGAAGCGCTAGAAACGTCGCGTGCGCTGAGGGTTGTCGAACTCCATGCACGTTCGGTGCGACTCCGTCACATATATGCGCTATCTTAGTCTCAATACATACGCTACGTTTGAGGCATGGAAACGATGACCAAGAAACACACCTCGCTCTACATCGACGAGCAACTGCTCGCCGAAGCGGAACGCCTGCTCAGCACGAGCGGACCGACCGAGACCGTCAATCGCGCGCTCACCGTGGCGGTGGAGCTCGAGCTGCGCCGAGGGCTGCTCTCGACCCCGTTCGGTATCACGGAAGAAGAACTCCAGGACATGCGACACCAGCGCGGAGCGTACGAGCGACCGGTCGTATGAGCGCTCTGATCGACAGCTCTGGCTGGATCTGGGCGGAACGCAATCCCTCCGCTACGGCGACGGGCGACCTGCTCACCTAGATCGAACACGGCAGAGCGGGAACCTGCGACCCGGTGCGTCTCGAACTCCTACGCGGCGTCTCGAACCTGCGCCAGTTCGACACCCTCGACGCCCGACTTTCCGCTCTGCCAGATACCCCAGTCGAACGTGAAGCCTTCCGGCTTGCTGCCGATATCCAACGCGCGCTCGCCAAGCGCTCCGGATCCAAGCATCGATCGATCCCTGTTGTCGACCTACTGATCGCCGGTGCCGCAATCGCCGCCGAACAGGTCATCATCCATCGCGATCGAGACTTCGAGACGATCGCGGCGATCACCCACCAGCCCCTGCGCTGGCTCGGGCCCCGCTAGCGGCTCCGCCTAGCCGCGGTAGACGATCTCGCCGTCGACCATCGTCATCCGGACGGGGTTGGTGATCAACTCGTCGGGATTGCAGGTGACTGGATCCTCGGCGAACGCGGTCAGGTCGGCGCAGTAGCCGATCTTGATTCGTCCAAGCCGATGCTCCTCGGAGATCGTGCGGGCCGCCATCGTCGTGTAGCCCTCGAGCGCTGCCAGACCATCGATGTTTTGCGTGTCGAAGGCGTCGCGTTTGTAGCCGGGCGGTCGACGCAGCTGCGCGGAGGCCATGCCGATGCGCGGATCGAAGCGGGCGACGGGCCAGTCCGAGCCGAGCGCCACGATCGCACCGGACTCGCGCAGGGACCGGGTCGGGAAGGCGCGGTCGCAGCGACCCGCGCCCATCCGGGTCGTCCAGTTGCAGGTGCGGGCAGGATCGAGCCACATCATGTGCTGCGTCTGCATCGAGGCGACAACGTTCTCGGCGGCAAAGCGCGGTAGGTCCGACAGCTGCAGCGTCTCGATGTGTTCGATGCGATGACGGATGCCTACTTGGGCACCCGCGTCGCGATACGCGTCGAGCGCCTCGCGCACGGCACGGTCGCCACAGGCATGCGTCACGCATTGAAAGCCCGCATCGGCAAAGCGCTTGACGGCCTTGCGGTACTTGGCTGGGTCGGGCCAGAACGGCAGCAGCCCGTCACCCTCGGAATCCGGCTCGCAGAGCCACGCTGTACCCGTGTCGATGACACCATCGATGAAGAACTTGGCGACACCACCACGCCAGCGGCGGCCGCGCGCATCGCGGTGTGGGACGAAGGTCTCCCAATCGGCCTCAGTCATCTCGGGCGAGATCCAGAACGGCATCGTCAGACGCGTGCGTAGCCGCCCAGAGGCCTCGAGCTCGCGCAGCGTGTCGAGCGTCGTCAGGTCGCCGTCCATGCCATGAATGCCGGTGATACCGACGGCCGCAAACTTGAGCATCTGCGCCGCATAGAAGTCGAGCTTCTGCTCGTGCGAGAGCGGCGGCATCGCCGCTTCTACTAGGCCGATGGCAGCCCATTCGCGCAGCTCGCCTGTCGGCGCACCCGCGGCGTCACACATCACCTCGGCGTTCTCTGTAAACGTTCGGGGACCCGTGATGCCCGCGATGTCGAGCGCGCGCTGCGAAACCAGCGCGGTATGGAAATCCATGAACTTGATGAAGGTCGGGCGACCACCAGCGGCCTCCTCGATCAGCTCGCGATGGATCGGGCGTCCCTGGAAGGCGTCGTAAAGCAGGCCCCAGCCAATCACCCACTCGTCCGGCCCCTTATCGGCGGCCTCGGCACGAATGCCTGCGAGTACGTCGTCCCAGGTAAAGGCGTCGAGCAGGTCTGCGCCGCGGGCATCGAGCGCGCCCATCAACGGGTGCACGTGCGAGTCGGTGATGCCCGGCACCAACGCTGCACCTTGCAGGTCGATCACCTCGGCCGTGCCGGCCGTAGCGCGTAGCTCGGCATCCGAGCCGATCGCGAGGATCGCACCCGCACCAAGCGCGACTGCGGTGGCATGCGGGTTGGCGGGGTCGAGCGTGCGAACCTTGGCGTTGATCAGAACGGTCTCGATGGGCTGATGCATGGGTGGGTTGTAGCAGGGTTGTTGGGGGGTTGGGGTCCCCCGTGACCCCAACCCCCCAACAACCCTGTCTAAGGGGTCTGACCCTGAAGTGCATGCATCGCATGCGCGGGAG
>JAEMTW010000028.1 GCA_016462095.1 Thermoleophilia bacterium | reverse complement strand
TCGAGGGTCTTGAGGATCCAACCAAAGCCTTCGCGGTTGGTGTGCTCTGGCACCCGGAAGAGGCACATACCGATTCGGGTGCGCCAGTCTTCAAGGCACTGATCGACGCCGCGGCTCAGTACGCGCAACGCTCGTCCTGACCGAGCGTCCTGAACTACTCCGTCGCCGAGGTGTCGGTGCCAGCAGTTGGGAGTCCGTCTGGGACCTCCCAGTCGGCGCGCGCATCCCACCAGATGTGATCGACCGAGCGGAGTCCCGACGGCTCGTCGACGCTGCCAGCAGCGATCGCGGTGTAGTCACGATCAGGCGCCTTCCAAAACAGTGACGAACCACAGGTCGCACAGAAACCACGAACCGCATTGGTGGTGCTGTGGGGACTCTCGATCCAGGCGAGACCTACGTCGGCCAAGAGTTCCAACTGGTCGTCGGGACAGGCCGTGTAGGGCGCCGCTCCACCATGCGTGCGACGACACTCACCGCAGTGACAGGTCGTGATATCGCGCAGTGGCCCATTGACGCGATAGCGCACGCCACCGCACAGACAGCCGCCTTCGTGGTGTTCGCTCATGCGTCGATTCTACGTGACACGAACCGGCGCGAACCTGTCCGTCACGTACACTGCCGCGCATGACGGCAACACTCGGATTGATTGGAGCAGGACGCCTCGCGTCGGCGCTCGTCGCTGGCTGGGTTGCTGCCGACCCGACCTGTGCGCCGCAGATTCTGGCTACCGATCGTTACGAGGGTGTTGCTGAGGCATTGGCCACTCAGTACGGCATTGGAGTCCGCGCCACGCCTGCCGCGATTGCCGCCGAGGCTGATCTCGTGATCCTGCTGGTCAAGCCGCAGGATGTGCCGGGCGCGGCTGCTGAGGTTGCCACGACGCTGCGGGCGGGCGCCTGTGTCGCGTCGGCCGCCGCCGGCGTCGAGCTGGCGACGATCCGGGCCGCACTCGCCGACGAGACTGCTGTCGCTCGCTTTATGCCGAACATTCCGGTCGCCGTTGGTGGCGGCGTGTCCGCTGTCTGTGGAGACGCCGTCGCCGTCGCTGCGCTGACACCGTGGCTGCAGGCCGTCGGTACTGCAGTGCCGATGGACGAGTCGATGTTCGACGCTGCGACTGCAATCTCCGGCTCTGGTCCCGGCATGCTCGCGTATGTCATCGAGACGTTCGTAGCCGCTGCGATGGACGTTGGGTTTTCGGAGGACGATGCTAACCGTCTCGTGGTTGACACCTTCGCTGGAACTGGGCGCTATCTCGCTGAGACGGGGGAGACCGCAACCTCCCTTCGTGAACGTGTCACCTCGCCCGGTGGCACGACCGCCGCGGGCATCGCCGCGCTTGAGGCCGCTGGACTGCCGGACGCCGTCATCGATGCAGCGCGCGCTGCCCGCGATCGCGGCACCGAACTACGGAGTGGCTCATGACCTTTGATCGCGCCCTGATCGCCACGTTTGTAAGCTCGCTCACGATCGTCTACACGATCATGATTCTGATCTACGCGATCCAGTCATTCGTACCGCTCGGCTACTCCTCGCCGGTGATGACGCTGCGCCGCTTCCTCGATGAGACGGTTGCGCCGTTCTTGATGCTGTTTCGGCGCTTCATTCCGCCGCTCGGCCCGCTCGATCTGTCTGCGATGGTCGCATTGTTTCTCTTGTGGATCGTGTCTGGAATCGTCCAGGGTCTGATTATCGGTTAGTAATCAGTTCGTTAGTAGGGGCAGGAAATCTCGGAGGAGCGCCGTAGGTCGTATCCATGGCGATCACACCTGCAGAGCTCCGGCACACCCCGCTTCGTCGCTCCCTGTTCGGATATAAGCGACCTGACGTCGACGACATGATCGAACAGTTGGCCGACGCGTATCAGGAGACGTGGCAGAACCGCGTTGATATGCAGGAGCGGATTGAGACGCTCGAGACTGAGGTCAAGCGCTATCGCGAGATGGAAGATCTGCTTCGTCGCACGCTCGTGAGTGCCGAGAAGCACGCTGCTGATCAGAAGGAGGCCGCCCGCAAGGAGGCCGCTCAGATTGTGCGTGAGGCGGAGCAGGAGGCCCGCGAGGTGATGGGTGAGGCGCATCATCAACGCTCCGCCGTCTGGCGCGACACGCAGGCGATCGAGCAGCGTGGCCGCGAGTTGCAGGCACGCTATCGCGCGTTTCTAAGTACGGCCGAGGCGGTCCTTGATGAGGTTGAGGACACCGATGATCGCACGGAAGAGCGCGAGCCGCTCGCCGATGCGATCACGATGAACTGACGGGGCTCCGATTGCGTGGGCAGGGGTATGGTTCGCGCATGGAACTCGCTGTCCCTACTACTGCGCTGAGCGCTGAGCGTGCACGGATCGCCCAAGATCTTGAGCAGTACAGCATCGGAGCGGGTCGCGATCGTGATCGCGCTGATCGCCTGGGCACGGGTTCTGATGACGCTGTCGCGACGCTTGAAGACGAGCTTGATGAAGGCGTTATGGATGACCTTCAGGCCAACCTCGATGAGGTTGACGCCGCGCTTTCGCGCATCGCGGCTGGGTCGTACGGGGTCTGCATTGACTGCGGCGAAGCGATTCCCGAGAAGCGTCTGACAGCGCTGCCGGCGAGTGCTCGCTGCATCGAGTGTCAGCGCAAGCAGGAGCACCGCTGAGGCGATGTCTACGCTGCCGCCCAAACCTGCGGTAGAGCCGCTCCGGCCGTCCCCAGCCCAGTCACCCGATGCGCTGCAGTGGGTCGCGCTCGTGGTGATTGCGCTTGTCACGATCGTTGCCGATCAGGTCACCAAGCTGATTGCACGCAACTCATTTACACCGAATGATCCGTTCGAGGTGCTGCCGTTTTTTCACTTCACGAACACGATCAATACGGGTATCGCGTTCGGCCAGTTCCGCGATAATCAGATCATTGTGATTGTCGGTTCCGCGGTCGCAATCGCCTTCATGTTGATCTACTTCGGTCGCTCGGGTGGACGTCATAGCCTGTTGCCAGTCGCGATTGGCCTGTTGTTTGGCGGTGCAGCTTCCAACCTGTTTGATCGCATCACGCAGGGGCATGTCACCGACTTTCTTGAGATCAGCCGCTTTCCCGTCTTCAACCTCGCTGATGTTGCGATTACCGCGGGTGTGATCGGACTTTTGATCACGTTGATTTCGAGCGAGCGCGCGAAGGTCGAATGATCACCGTCACCGTTGCAGCCGAGCATGCTGGCGCGCGGCTCGACCGCGTTGTGCATGAGTCGCTGAGTGGGGTTTCGCGGGCCGAGGCGCAGCGTCTGATCGAGGATGGGCACGTGACGGTCGATGGAGCGCTGCGTTCGCGCAGTTCGCGCGTGCAGCGGGGCATGGTGGTCGTGATTGATGTGCCGGAGAAGGCTGTCGTCGAGGAGGAGGCGCCGGTCGATCTCGAGCCGCGCATCGTCTTCGAGGACGACTATCTCGTCGTCGTCGATAAGCCGGTCGGCTTGGTAACGCACGCTGCGCCCAGTTCGAAGGGCCCGTCGTTGGCCGGCATTCTGGCGGCGCGTGGCATGGCTGCGGGTGGCGATGAGGACCGGCCAGGCATCGTTCATCGCCTCGACAAGGAGACGTCGGGTCTACTCGTCGTGGCGCGCGACGCCGACACGCTGAAGGCGTTGCAGAAGCAGATGAAGAAGCGCGAGATTGAGCGCGAGTACGTGGCTCTCGTCCACGGTCGTCCGCCCAGCATGGCTGGACGCATCGAGGCACCAATTGGACGAGATCCGCAAAACCGCACGCGTCGCATGATTGATGGCATTGGTGCGCGTCCTGCGACGACACACTTCGAACTGGTCGAGGCGTTTCCCGAACATACGTTGCTCTCGGTCCATCTCGAAACGGGGCGTACGCACCAGATTCGCGTCCACTTCGGCGCGATCAAGTATCCGATCGTGGGCGATCCGGTCTACGGGCCCTCGTCGAGTGATCGCCTCGGTCTCGCGCATCAGGCGCTGCATGCCCATCGGCTTGCCTTCATGCATCCGGTGACGGGCGAGCGGCTGGAGTTCACCTCGCCTGTGCCGGCTGACTTCGAGCGCGCGCTCACCTCACTGCGTCCGGAGTAGCGCGCCGGAGACCCGAGCGTTGGTACTGTTGCGCCTGTCCAACGCACGACATTCCGTCGTGTGAACCCACTCCCCTGCTGGGGCGTGTCTCGCTGAGAGGTGCCGACCCCGTCGGTCTCAGCAGATGCCAGCAGGTGCTCGACCACTCGAACCCAATTTGAAGGAGCCGTTATGGCTGCAGTCAGCATGCGAGAACTGTTGGAGGCCGGAGTTCACTTCGGTCATCAGACCCGACGCTGGAATCCGAAGATGCGCCGGTTTATTTTTGGCGAGCGTGGCGGCATCTACGTGATCGATTTGCAGAAGACGATCGTGCTGGCTCAAGAGGCGCACGAGATGGTTCGCGACATCGCCGCCCAGGGTGGCAGCGTGTTGTTCGTCGGTACGAAGAAGCAGGCCCGTGACGCCATCGCCACGCAGGCCGATCGCTGCGGCATGCCGTACGTCAACCATCGTTGGCTCGGTGGTCTCCTGACCAACTTCCGCACCATCACCGACCGCATTCAGCGTCTCCACGAGCTGCGCCGCCTCAACGAGGAAGGCCAGTTGGAGCTGCTGCCCGCCAAGGAGCGCCTGGTGCGTCTGCACGAGCTCGAGAAGCTTGAGAAGAACCTCAGCGGCGTCGCCATGATGGCCAAGGTACCGAGCGCGATCTTCGTGATCGACCTCACTGCCGAGCAGCTGGCCGTGCACGAGGCCAAGCGCCTCGGCATCCCGCTGATCGGTCTCGTCGATACGAACTGCGATCCCGACCAAGTCGATCTCGCCATTCCTGGCAACGACGACGCGATTCGCTCGAACGATCTGATCGCGCGCATCATTGCTGACGGTGTGATCGAGGGTCGGAAGCACCTGCCGTCCGCCGTTGAGGGTCTCTCGTCCGATGAGGCCGCTGCGGTTGATGAGGCTGTCGCCGAGATCCTCGCGCAGGCTGAGGTCTCCGAGCTCGTGGCCGAGGTTGCTGTTGCTGAGGCGATCGTCGCCGAGGCAGAAGCCGAGGCCGTGATCGCCGATCTGACCGCCACGCCAGAGCAGGTTGTCGAGGCTGTTGCCGAGGCCGTCATCGCTGAGGAGATCGCCGAAGAGGCCGTCGCCGAGGCAATTGTCGACATCGCCGTCGCTGAGGTGGTCGTCGAGGCGATCGTCGAAGCCGAGGTCGAGGCCGCTGCCGAGATTGCTGCAGAAGAGAACCCCTCCGCCTAAGCGCGGAGCCGACACGAGACGTATGCGGCCGTAGGCCGAGAAGGACCGAGAATCATGAGTGATTACAAGCCAAGTGCCGCCGAAGTTAAGGTCCTCCGCGACCAGACGGGTGCCGGCATGCTTGATGTGCGTGACGCCCTTGCCGAAGCTGCTGGCGACCTCGATGCCGCGAAGAAGATCTTGCGCGAGCGGGGCCAGGCCAAGGCGGCAAAGCGTGGTGGTCGCACGACGACCGACGGCAAAGTTGCCTCGTACATCCATGGTGGTGGCACGAAGGGTGTGCTGGTCGAGATTGGCTGCGAGACCGACTTCGTTGCGAACACCGACAAGTTCCAAGAGTTCGCCAAGGACATCTGCCTGCAGATCGTCTCGAGTGACGGCACGCTCTATGTGTCTGTCGACGAGGTCCCCGAAGAGGCCAAGGCCGCCGAGATCGAGGTCTATCGTTCGCAGGCCGCCGACAAGCCGCCCGAGGTGCAGGACAAGATTGCGGAAGGCAAGCTGCGCAAGTGGTACGAAGAGGTCGTGCTCCTCAATCAGCCGTATTTCCGTGATGAGGATCTCTCCGTTGAGCAGGTGCGTGCGGCGTTGTCGTCCGAGATGGGTGAGAACATCGAGATCAAGCGTTTCGCCAGCTACACCCTCGGCCAGGAGTAAGTCATGTCCACAGCCCCCTTTAGTCGCGTTCTCCTGAAGCTCTCTGGAGAGTCGTTGATGGGGGACACGGGCTATGGCGTGGACCCTGCTCGTACTGCTGAGATTGCGTTTGCCATCCAGCAGGTCCGCGAGCTTGGCGTGGAGGTTGCGATCGTCGTTGGTGGTGGCAACATCTTCCGGGGTATGGCCGAGTCGGCCAAGGGGATGGATCGTGCCAGCGCGGACTATGCGGGCATGCTCGCGACGGTGCTCAACGCAATCGCGGTGCAGGATGCGTGCGAGCGCATTGGCGTCTTCACCAGGATCCTCAGCGCGCTCAACATTCAAGAGGTCGCGGAGCCGTACATTCGGCGTCGCGCGATTCGCCACCTCGAGAAGGGCCGCGTAATCATCTTCGCTGGTGGCACGGGCAATCCGTACTTCACGACCGATACGGCGGCGGCGCTGCGGGCCTGCGAGATTGGCGCGCAGACGATCCTGATGGGTAAGAACGGTGTTGAGGGCGTGTTGGATGCTGATCCGCGCACGAATCCCGACGCGCAGCTGATCACCGAGCTGACGCACCTCGCGGCGATTGAGCGCGGCCTCAAGGTGATGGACACGACGGCGCTGTCCTTGTGCATGGAGAACGACATGCCGATCCGCGTCTTCAACGTCAACGACGCCGAGAACATCGTTCGCGTCGTACGGGGCGAGACGATTGGCACGCTCGTGGCGAGCGTCGCGCGCGTCGCGCCAGTTGCGCCCAAGGAACCGCGGGCGTAGCGTTCGAGAGATGGCACGAGGCGACACGAAAGAAGAGCGGGAGAAGGCAGAGCGCGAAACGCGCCGCCGACTCGCACAGGCGCAGATTCGCCAATTTCCGGATCCCGTGTTGCGGAGCGAGACACGTCCGATTTTGGAGTTTGACGAGGAGTTAAAGGCGCTTGCGCTGCGCATGCTCGAGCTTGCGGACGATGCCGTTGGTGCCGGACTCGCGGCTCCGCAGATTGGTCTGTTGCGGAAGTTCGTCGTAATTAGCCTGCGCGATGATGAGCCGTGGTTGGCGATGGCGAATCCCGAGATTCTGCAGTCTAGCTAGGAGACCGAGGTCGGCGGCGAAGGCTGTCTGTCGCTCGACATCCTCCTGCGCAGCGGGCATTCGGTGCCAGTCGAACGAAACGTCGAGAACACGGTGCGTTGGCAGGATCTTGAGGGAGAGACCCACGAAGAGGTCTTTCGCGACATGGATGCGCGGATCGTGCAGCACGAGCTCGATCACCTCAATGGCATCTTGACGGTCGATCGGGCGTCACCTGAGGAGCGGCGCTCTGCGCTTCGCATCCTGCGGGAGCGGATCACCTGAGCGCCCGCGCACCGTTCGCGGGTACGTCCGCGTTCGGCGTGGAGGTCTTGCGCGGCCTGCTTGAGGCGGGTGTCGATGTGCCCCTCGTGCTCAGTCAGCCCGACCGTCCGGCTGGCCGCAATCGTGTCCTGACACCGCCGCCGGTCGCGGCCTTTGCGCGCGAGCACGAGCTGCCGTTGCTTCAGCCAGAACGGGCAGGCGAGGCGCTCTCGGCGCTCCAGGCACTCGAGCCAGCCGCCGTTGCGATTTGCGCCTATGGGCAGCTGCTGCCCGACGAATTGCTTGCGCTGTGTCCGTGGCTCAACCTGCATCCGTCGCTCTTGCCACGTTGGCGTGGGGCGGCTCCGATCGAGCGGATGCTGATGGCGGGCGATGCGCAGACAGGCGTGGCGATCATGCAGACCGTTGCCGAACTCGATGCCGGGCCGCTGATCTCGCTCGATCAGATTGCGGTCGACGAGAGGGCTGATACGGCAGAGATTGAGCAGGAGACCTTGCGGCTCGGCGTACCCGCGCTCGTCAGGGCAATCGAAGCTGCTGCCGCTGGCACGCTCGCCGCCGAGGCGCAGGCCACGGACGGCACCACCTATGCGGCCAAGTTGGAACGCGCCGATCGTCTAATCGATCCGACGCTGCACACCGTTGCGGACACGCTCAATCGCATTCGCGCTTTACGCCCGCAGATCGGTGCGCTGCTGATGCTCGATGGCGAGACCTTCACGATTTGGCGCGCCACTGCTGCGACGGTCGACTTGGCTCCGGGTGGATGCGCCATTGCTGGTGACGAACTGCAGGTGGGCTGTGCAGATGGTGCGATTGCGATCAGCGAACTGCAGACCGCCGGCAAACGATCGCTGGCGACGGCGGAGTGGCTGCGGGGTCGACGCGACCTGCCAACGATTGCTTCATGTCCCGTCTAAAGCGGCCCGTCAATGCACGCGGCGTCGCGCTCGAGGTGCTGTTGCGGACCGAGCAGGGGGGAGCGTGGGCCGATCGCGCACTCACCGCTGAGGCCAGCAAGGCCAACCTCGATCGCCGCGACCGCGCCTTTGCTGCGCAGCTCGCAGCCGGGACGATCAAGGCGCAGCGCGTGCTCGACGCGATGGTGTTGGCGCTCGGCAAGCGCGACCCGGACGAGCTCGATGCGGAGACACGCAGCATTGTGCGGCTCGGTGCCTATCAGCTGGTCATGCTCGATCGCGTCCCGCCGCACGCAGCCGTCTCGACCAGCGTCGACCTTGCCAATGCGCGGCGCGGCAAGGGCGGCGGTGGGCTCGTCAATGCCCTCTTGCGACGTGTGTCCGAGGGTGGTCGCGAGTGGCTCGACGCGCTGCCCGACGAGACGATTACGGACGCGGCACTACGGCGTTCATATCCCGATTGGATCGCGGAGACGTGGGAGCAGGCCTTTGGCGGCGAGGCGGCGCGGGCACTAATGGACGCTGGCAACGAGACGCCAGAGGTCGCCTTTCGGATCTCGACGCTGCGTGAGGGAGCGGAAGACCGAATCTACGCCGACTTCGATCGGCTGGACGTCACGCTTGGCATGGACGAGCACGCGCCGGATGCGCGCGTGGTGGAGGGCGCCGTCGACCTCGTCTCGCTCGAGTCGTTCCAGACTGGCGATCTCGTGCCGATGAGCCGCAGTGCTCAACGCATCGCGCCCTTCCTGGCGCCCGAGCCCGGCATGCGCGTCCTCGACGCCTGCGCGGCGCCGGGTGGCAAGTCGGGGCACATCGCGGCTCTGCTGGGTGGGGGTGAGGGGTTGACGTGCGTGGAGCGCGACGAGTCGAGAGCGCGCCAGTTGGTCGAGACGCTGCATCGTCAGGGCGTCGATGGTCATCGCGTGATGCCGATCGACATCTTCAGCCTGCCCGCCGAAGAGCAAGGCTTCGATCGCATTCTCGTGGATGCACCGTGCTCAGGTTTTGGCACGATCGGCTCGAGGCCAGATCTTCGCTGGCGTCGCACGCCCGAGGACGTCGCACGCCTCGCCGCGATGCAGCGAGGCATGGTCGACTTTCTCGTACCGCGGCTGGCGCCTGGAGGCGCGCTCGTGTTTGCCGTCTGCACGCTTGGCACGGCCGAGTCCGACTCGGCCGATGGCTACGCAGTCGACGAGGTTCTCACCCTGCGGCCGGACGAGGGTGCAGGCGAAGGATTCGTCGCGACGCGCCTCGCCGCCACGTCCTAATGGCTGTCCTGCCATGATCCGCGTATGAGTCGAAGCGATGCATGGGTCACAGAGGTGCAGGTCTGCCCGTCGATCTTGGCGGCCGATTTTGGTGCGTTCCGCGCCCAAGTGCGCGATCTGATGGACGCCGGTGCACGTACGTTCCACGTTGACGTCATGGACGGCCACTTCGTTCCGGTCATCACCTTTGGTCACGAGGTTGTCTCGGCGCTCGCCGACGACGTCCACGACCGTGGCGGTTCGCTGGCCGTGCACATGATGGTCGAGCAGCCCGAACGTTTCGCAGCCGAGTACGCCAAGGCGGGCGCCGACTCGTTCACGATCCACATCGAGGCGACGCGCGACATCCACCTGGCCCTCCAGATCGTGGAAGAGACAGGGATGATCCCGGGTGTCACGCTCAATCCGGCGACACCGGTCAGTGCGATCGCCGAGGCGGCTCGCTACGCACGCAACCTGCTCTGCATGAGCGTCAGCCCGGGCTGGGGTGGCCAGAAATTCATCAAGGCCACCACCGATCGACTGCCCGAACTGCGCAAGTTGGCGCGTACCGATGCGGGTGTCGAGGCCGACGGCGGCATCGCCGCGGAAACGATCGTCGAGGTCTACAAGGCTGGCGCAAATCGTCTGACGGCCGGCTCGGCGATCTACAAGCAGCCCGATCCGGGCCAGGCCTATCTCGACCTCGTCGAGCAAGTTCGCGCCGCCGGCGCCACGATCGCCTAGATCTCCACGCGCGTTGACTGTCCGAAGGGGACATGACAAACCCCGGTTTGTGATGTCCTTGTCGCGTACGCTTCCGGCATGATCGACGACGCCGACCGCCTCCTGCTCGCCCGTGCGCTGGAGTTGGCCGAGCGCGGTTCGCGCACAGCCGCGCCGAATCCGCTCGTTGGGTGCGTGATTGCGCGGCACGGCACGGTGGTCGCCGAGGGTTGGCATGTCCGTCCAGGCGCGCCGCATGCTGAGGCAATGGCGCTAGAAGTTGCGCAGGAGGGTGCGCGCGATGCAACGGTCTACGTCACGCTCGAGCCCTGCGCGCACCACGGCCGCACGCCACCGTGTTCCGATGCGCTGATCGCTGCAGGGGTGGGACGCATCGTGGTCTTGTCGAATGATCCAGCGCCACACGCTTCCGGCAAGGGGTTGCTGCAGCTCGTCGACGCCGGCATTCCTGTCGATGTTGTCGACGACGACGATCCACTCGCGATTGCGGCACGGCGCCAGAACGCTGGCTTTCGTTCGGCGATGACGCTCGGTCGTCCACATGTCACGTACAAAGCGGCACAGACGCTGGATGGGCGTACGGCGACGCGGACCGGCGATAGTCGCTGGATCTCGGGGACCGAGGCTCGAGCGCGCGTGCACGAGCTTCGCGCGCGAGCGGGGGCCGTCCTTGTCGGCTCGGGAACGGCGCTCACGGATGACCCCGAGCTGACCGCTCGCGATTGTGATCCTCCCGTTGAGCAGCAGCCACTCCGGGTTGTGTGGGATCGATCCGCTCGTCTGGGCGCCGCCTCTCGGCTCGCCCAGACGGTGTCGCGTGGGCCGGTGCTGCTGCTCTGCGCTCCGGGTGCCGATGCGTCACGACGCGCAGCAGTCGCCGAGACGGGGATCGAGGTGGTCGAGGTGGCAGACCTCGCAGCGGGACTCGACCTGCTCCACGCCCGGGACATTCAGTCGGTGCTCTGCGAGGGTGGTGCGGTGCTGGCCGGCGCGCTACATGGCGCGGGGCTGCTTGATCGCATGATCGTGGTGATTGCGCCGAAGCTGCTGGGCGATCCGCTCGCACCTGGTCTGCTCGGCGAAACGGGCACGTCCGCCGTGCAGATGGCTGATGCGATGAGTATGGCGGCGTGGTCGAGCGAGGCAATCGGCGACGATCTATGGATTGACGCGTGGCTACGAGAGCCCCGCTGACGAATCGGAGTTGCACGTGTTTACAGGCATCGTCCAAGAAGTTGGAGCAGTTGAGGAGGTCGTGCCGGTCGAGAACGGCGCGCGCATCATCATCCGCATGCCCGCATTGGCGCCCGAGGTGGGCATGGGCGACTCGGTCAGTGTCAATGGCACCTGTCTGACGGCGGTCGAGCTTGGTGCCGAGCGAATCGCGTTTGAGGCGATGGGGGAGACACTCGCGCGCACCACAACGGGTGGACTTGCAAGCGGCGCTCCTGTCAACCTTGAGCCTGCGTTGCGCCCGACCGATCGCATGGGTGGACACGTCGTCCAGGGGCACGTTGACGCGGTTGGAACCGTCACCGGAATTCGCGAAGATGGCATCGCCAAGGTGATCACGATCACGGCGCCGCCTGCGATCACGCGCTACGTCGTCGAGAAGGGCTCGATCGCCGTCAACGGCGTCTCCCTGACGGTCTCGCAGGTCGTGACCGACGGTTTTGAGATCTGGCTGATCCCGCACACGTGCGATGTCACCACTTTTGGCTCAATGATGATTGGCGATAGCGTCAATCTTGAGGCGGACATTTATGCGAAGTACATAGAGAAGTTCGCAGCCGACCGTGAGCACACGGCGGGAACCTGACGTCACTTCGCTACCATGACCAAAACCCGTCAGTTGGGAATTTGATGCATACCCCGGAAGCTCCGTTTAGCCCAGTCGAAGACGCCATCGAGGATATTCGACGTGGCAAAATGGTCATCATTATCGATGCCCCCGACCGCGAGAACGAGGGCGACCTCTGCATGGCGGCCGAGTTCGTCACTGCCGACGACATCAACTTCATGGCGACGCATGCGCGTGGTCTTGTCTGCCTGACATTGACCGCTGAACGCTGCGACGAGCTTGGCTTGCAGCCCATGGTTGCGCACAACGTGACGACCTACGAGACGGCCTTCACCGTCACGATCGAGGCGCGCGAAGGCATCACCACCGGCATCTCCGCTGCCGATCGCGCGCACACCTGTCGGGTCGCGGTTGACCCGGCTAAGGGTGCTGGCGATATTCAGATGCCGGGACACATCTTCCCGTTGCGCGCCCGCGCAGGTGGCGTGCTCGAGCGCACGGGCCAGACCGAGGCCTCCGTCGATATCGCGAAGCTCGCTGGCTGCACTCCCGCTGGTGTGATCTGCGAGGTCATGAACGCCGACGGCACGATGGCTCGTGTGCCCGACCTTGCCAAGTTTAGTGCGGAGCACGACATCAAGATCGTCACCGTTGCCGACATGATCGAGTATCGCCGTCGCACGGAGCAGCTGATCGAGCGCGTTGCAGAGGTGAGCCTGCCCACGCCATACGGTGAGTTCCACGCGATCGGCTATCGCGAGACGTTGGCCGACAAGCAGCACATGGCGCTGATCTACGGCGACGTCGCGGGCAAGGAAGACGTGCTCGTGCGCGTGCACTCGGAGTGCCTGACGGGCGACGTCTTTGGTTCCCTGCGCTGCGATTGTGGCGAGCAGCTGCACATGGCGATGCAGCAGGTTGTCCAGGCTGGCAGTGGTGTCGTCTTGTACATGGCGCAGGAGGGTCGCGGGATCGGGCTCCTCAACAAGCTGCGCGCCTACGAGCTGCAGGAGAGGGGTCGCGACACTGTCGAGGCCAACCTCGAACTCGGCTTCATGGACGATCAGCGCGAGTACGGCATTGGCGCGCAGATCCTCGCCGATCTTGAGCTCACGACGATCAAAATCATGACGAACAATCCCCGCAAGATCATTGGGCTCGAAGGCTATGGTCTGACGGTTACCGAACAGGTACCGATTGAGGTCGA
>JAEMTW010000027.1 GCA_016462095.1 Thermoleophilia bacterium | reverse complement strand
AAATATTGGCTTCAAGCGCCAACCCGCTCAACTCACCGAACTCAGCCCACTGCACCCCATCAAACGTCAGTGGGACGAGCGCTGGCCGAGGATCTCGCCGCCGCAGGCTGCCATGTGGCGATCTCGTCGCGCTCGCAGAGCGTCCCTGTCCCTGTGCAGGTGGGTCGAGAAACCGCAGCGTTGATTGCCGATCTCGCCGACCCCGACCAGGCTCGCAGCGTTGTCACTGCTGCCGCTGATGCACTTGGTGGGCTCGACGGCATCGTCTACGCGGCCGCTGGCGCATTTACGCCCACCCCACTCGCCGAGCTCACGCCAGCACTCGTCGAGGAGGCGCTCGGCTCGATCGTGCGCGGTCTTATCTTCGTCGCCCAGTCGGCACAGGCCGTGCTGAGTGACGGCGGCTCACTCGTCGTGATTGGCGATGTTGCAGCCGTCCGCGGCTGGCCCTCGTACCTGCCTCATTCGGCCGCGAAGGGTGCTCAGCGCACACTCGTCTCGGGCCTCGCCCGGTCACTTGCACCGCGCCATCGCATCAACCTGATTCACCCGGGCACCGTGCTCCCGCCAGACGACACCGATTCCGCCAGCCTCGAGCGCATTGTCGAACGGATCCCACTCGGACGCATTGGGACGCCGACCGACATTGCCGGCGCCGTTCGCTATCTGCTGACCGCCGACTTCGTGACGGGTACCGAACTCGTCGTCGACGGCGGGCGACTCGTCGACTGATGTCACAAAGGGGTCAGACCCTTATGTGACATTGGCTCTACTGATCTCTATGGCAGGACGTGGGTGATGTCACATAAGGGTCTGACCCCTTTGTGACATCAGTCGTCCAGTCCGCCCCACCGACTAGATTCCATGCATGGATCAGATTGACGTTTTTACCGATGGCTTCGTCCGGCTCGACTCGGCGATGGCTGACGATCTCTCGGTCGTCAATGCTGCTCGCGTCTCCTTCGGCACCCGCAAGGAGGCGATGGACGAGCGCGATGACGGCCTGATCGGCTTTCTGATGCGCGAGCGGCACGGCACACCCTTCGAACACAACGCATATCGATTTCACGTGCGCTGCCCGATTTTCGTGATGCGCGAATGGATTCGCCACCGCGTCGGCTCTTTCAACGAGCTGTCGGGCCGCTACGCCAAGATCGACGACTCCTTCTACATCCCGTCCGTTGAGGATGTCCGGACACAGGTCGGCAAGCCCGGCTCGTACACGTTCGAGACCGTCGCGCCCGACGTGGCCGATCGCACGCGTTCGGCGATGGAAGAGTCGTACAGCGCCTCGTACGCCGCCTACGAGGCGATGCTCGCCGATGGCGTCGCCCGCGAAGTTGCCCGCAGCGTGCTACCGGTCGGGATCATGACCGAGTTCTTCTGGACACTCAACGCCCGCAGCCTGATGAACTTCCTCTCGCTTCGCAACCAAGAACATGCCCAGCGCGAAATCCGCCGCTACGCCGAAGCAGTCGAGGCGCTCTTTGAGACACGCATGCCGATCACCCACCGGCACTTCGTCGAACACGGTCGCAAAGCGCCGTAGCCAACTTTGCTTAGGGGTCTGACCCCAAAGCAAAGTTGATTGCGGCTCAGAGGCCGTAGAGCGCGCTGTACTTCGTCTCGAGGTAGTTCATAAACGAGTCGATCTGGAGCGGCTTGCCCGTCACGTCGATCATCAGTTGCTCGCCGAGTGGGACGGCACCAACTGCGTGGACCTTGTCGTGTAGCCAGCCGAGAATTGGGGCGAACTCGCCAGCGCGCACGTGATCGTCGATCGAGAGATCCTGTGCCATCGCATCGCGAATCGCGGCGGAGTAGAGGTTGCCGAGGGTGTACGTCGGGAAGTACCCAAACAGCCCTTCCGACCAGTGCACGTCCTGCATCACACCCTCGAGATCGTCCTTTGGCGTGTAGCCGATGTACTGCTCCATCCGGGCGTTCCACGCCTCGGGCAGATCGGCCACTGCTACACGCTCCTCAATCAGCTCGACCTCAAGCTCGAAGCGCAGCAAGATGTGCAGGTTGTAGGTGACCTCATCCGACTCGACACGAATCGGCGTGCGCCCAACAGCGCAGACGGCGCGAACCATCGCCTCGGCATCCACACCATCGAGCTTGCCGGGCATAAACTCGCGCGCTACTGGTAGATAGTGCTCCCAGAACGGCAACGAGCGGCCAATCACGTTCTCGTAGAAGCGCGACTGCGACTCGTGCAGACCCAACGAGGGCGCACCACAGACGCTCGTGCGCCACAACTCGGGCGCATGCCCCTGCTCGTACATTCCGTGCCCACACTCGTGCACCGTCGCGTAGAGGCAGGCCGGCAGCCAGTCCTCCCAGACACGCGTCGTCAGGCGCACATCGCTCGGCGCCGTCCCGCCGGTGAAGGGGTGCGTCGAGAGATCTTGACGACCATGCTCGAAATCGAAGCCGAGATCACTCAAGACGCGGAGCGAGAAGGCGTACTGATCCGCCGTCGCAAAGCCCTGGGACAAGACCGACGTGTCCGGCTGAGGCGCATCGAGCACCCGCTGCGCAAACGGCACGAGGCGATCGCGCAACGATTCGAGCAGCGGCTGCAGGCGCTCGAGGCGCATGCCCGGTTCGAAATCGTCGAGCAGCGCGTCGTAGCGCGTGCCGTCGCCCTTCAGGTGATCGGCCTCCTCCACCTTGAGGCGCATCAACTTTTCGAGTTCAGGCTGGTAGTCGGCAAACGCTTTTGTCCCGCGCGCATGCTCCCAGGCCTGGTTCGTGGCCGAGCGCTGCTCCGCCATCGCACGCACGAACGACTCCGGCAGCTTGGTTGCCTTGTCGCGCGAACGCCGCGCCTCACGCACCATCGCCTGCTGAGCAACCGTCAAGTCTGGCAAGGCTCCCGCCGCCTCGATCGCCTCGCCATAGGCCAGATCGACCACGCGTTGATGCGCAATCGTCGCAATCGTCGCGCCATGGTGTGCACGCGCGCCGCGCCCACCCGGCGGACACATCGTCTGCTCATCCCAGCCAAGCAGACCCATCACCCCACCCAAGTCACTCAGCTCATTCATCCGCGCCTCAAAGGCGCTCCAGGTATCGCTCACAGCACTGCTCCTTGACGAACTCAGAGCCTACCCGTCACAGAGCGATCACGCGACGCGGGCAAAAAAATTGGCGCCGCCCCCACCCGAAGGTGGAGACGGCGCCGCAAGACGCTGCGATCAGTCGAGCATCTCGACATCGATCGCTTCAGGACCTTTCTGTCCTTCGCGCGCCTCGAAGGTGACTTTTGCACCTTCGCGGAGCGTGCGGAAGCCAGTTCCTGCAACGCTCGTGTAGTGAACGAAGAGGTCCTTCCCTCCGCCATCGGGGGCGATGAATCCATAGCCCTTTGCATC
The DNA here is from genome assembly GCA_016462095.1 of Thermoleophilia bacterium. GTDB lineage: Bacteria > Actinomycetota > Thermoleophilia > Gaiellales > F1-60-MAGs149 > F1-60-MAGs149. The sequence continues at coordinate 9,844 of JAEMTW010000027.1, read as the reverse complement.
GGAAAACCACTTCACAACACCGGTCGCCATGCGGCACCCGTCCTTCTCTATCGACCCCGTGCGCCGGGCCTCACGTCCCACCACGGGGCGGGAACCAAACCCACACTAACTGATTTGGCAACAAAATGCACCATAGGCGTGCAAATCGGGACGCCGCGTTACATCCAGCCTTCGCCGTCGGCGATGCCAATGACGCGCCCTCGCGGCACCAACGCGTCCTCGTCGAGACCGCCAAACGCGCCACGATGGAAGATCAAAGGCTCGCCCGGCGAGCTCTCAAAATGCACGACCTCACCGATCACCAAGTCGTGATCGCCGGCGGTGACGATGTCAAAAATCTCGCAGCGCATGATCGCCAGTGAATGCCGGACCGAGTAAAAGCCGTGCGGATCGAGCACCGCATGATCCGTCGGAAACTCGCCGCCGCGCTTGGCAAAGGCGAGCGCGGCCTCCTGCTGCGTGCGATGCAAGACATTGACGGCCATCTTCTTGCTGCTCTTGACACCATCGAGCGTGCGCGTCCCATGGGCAAGCGACACCAGCACCAAGAGCGGCTCGAGCGAGACGCTCGTAAACGAGTTGAGCGTCATCCCTTGCGGGGCACCCCCATGCTGGGTCGTGACGACGGTGACGCCGGTGGCAAAGGCGCCGACGGTGTCACGGAAGGCGCGACTCTCATGCGATAGAGCAGACATAGCCGAAAGGTAGCGCGTGACCACGGGGGACGCGCGCACCCCCCGGCCGTACGATGCAGCTGTGTCTATGGCAACGTCGTCGAATAGTGGCCTAATTCGCGCTCCCCAAGGGATGCGGGCGGCACAGTTGATGATCGCGATCTCGGCCGTGCTCTATGGCACCCAGGGTATCTTCGCCGCGCTTGCCTACGATCACGGCGCATCCGTCGGCGTCCTCCTGGCCGTACGCGCCGGTCTGTTCTGCGTCCTCGCGCTGTTCCTCTTTAACCGCCGCCGACGCGACACGCTTCGTGGTCATCGCCGACCTGTCGTGATCGCCTGCATCACGTCGGTGCTCGGACCATTGCTCTACTTTGCGGCCGTCTCGCGCATGGACCCCGCGACCGTCACGCTGATCCTCTTCATCTATCCCGCATTGACCGTAATTGGTGCGCGCCTGCTCGGCCGGATCCACCTAACGGCATCGTCTGTCGTGGTCACAGTCGTCACGCTGATCGGAGTCGCGCTCGCAATCGGAAGTCCCGTCGGTGGTGTCGACCCAATCGGGGTTGCACTGACGCTCGCGTTTGCGGTTGTCGTCTCGACCTACTTCCTCGTCGCCGAAGAAGGCCTTGAGGGAGCCGACCCGCTCGCGTGGTTGGGGATCACCGTCCTCGCCGCCGCCGTCTTCTTCGTGCCCTTCGGGCCGCTGATCGCCGGCTACTCCCTACCCGACCTAACTGGTTGGCTCGCCCTGCTCGGGGTCGCGCTGATCGCAAGCATCGCGGCCTGCCTGTTCCAGACGATGGGGCTGATGCGCCTCGGGAGTGCTGCAACATCGCTCGTGGCGACGCTCGAGATCGCGACCGTCGTGACCCTCAGCTACCTCGTGCTCGGCGAGCGGCCCGGCCTGATCACAATCGTTGGCGCCGTGTTGATCATCATCGGGGCAGCAACCGCGCCTTTAACGATGCGGCGGCGCACGGCGATACCCTCTGCGATCTAACCTCCGACGCCACCACTAACGAAGATCCGTGCAGGCGCGCAGACTCTTCCAGTCAGCGATGCGTGCCGCGCGCTCGGAGGCCGCCACAGGCACCGGCCGACCACCCTGAATCTGAGCAGGCTGCCAGCGATAACCGTCGATACGACGACCTGTCGCCGTCACCTCGAGCACCCCGGTCTGCGCCGCGATTCCGCCACTCGTATAGAAGACGAAATTGCCGAGCCCGTAATCGACAAAGGCTCGACCGTGCATGCCACCACCCAACAGGATGTGAGCGTGCGAGCCGACGATGATGTCTGCCCCAGCACGCACCAGACGATCAGCAAGCGAGACTTGCGAGTCCGTCGGACAACCCTTCAATTCCGACCCCCAATGCAAGTAGACGACCACGGTGTCGCTCGTGGCACGCGCTCTACGAACCTGCCGAGCAAGCCGATCCTCCATGTCGTACCTCGCACTCGCGACCCCAGTCTGGGCACCACGCGCCTCCCACCACGAAATCAACTCCTCGTCGATCACCTGCGTCGCCCCGATGATCGCAATGCGCTGACCATTGACGGTCGTCCGCCAAGGATGGAATGCCTGAGCCTCATTCCTCCCACCACCAACGACCGGCACGCCCGCACGCTTGGCATAACGCAGCGTGTCCTCCATGCCAACGGCGCCGTAATCCATACCGTGATTGTTGGCAACCGTGACAACATCGATACCACCAAGCTTGATCGCCTTGAAGGCCGAGGGGGGAGCACGGAACAGGTATGCCTTGTTCGCCGTCGGTGTGCCTCGATTAGTGATTACCGTCTCGAGATTGACCATCGCGACATCAGCACGCCGCAAGATCTTGCGCACCGGCGCGAAAACCTCAGCCGGGTTGGAGAGGTACGAGCGAATCGGCTCCTCAAACATCACATCACCCCCGAAGGCGAACGTGACGGGCTCTCCACTCCCAAGCCGTTTCGGAAGCGCGGGTTCAACCTCAGGTGTCGTTATCGCAGCAACCGTGCTTGTGGCAGTCACCACCTGAATAGTCGAAACGTTTGGCGCAGCCGCGGACGCACCGGCAGATTCTGAGCCGCCACACGCCGCGGTCACTGCTGCAACCAAGACACAGCACGACAGAGAAAAGACGAGACCGCGCATCCACCCATTGTTCTTCAGATTCCCTCGTGATCCTTGTACGGGTACGCTGCTTGCAGTCAAGATCGAGGAGCAGAGCATGCGTTGCGTCACGTACACGGGAGCCGGAGGCAATGAGGTCGTCGCGTGTGAGGAGAGGCCCGACCCCGTCTGCGGCGACGAAGAGGTTCTGATCCACGCCGCATTCGCCGGTATCAACGGTGCCGACGTCTCGCAGCGCCAAGGCAACTATCCGGCGCCTCCTGGCTGGCCCTCCGATATTCCGGGACTCGAAGTCGCCGGCGTGATTCAGGCCGTCGGGTCGAAGGTGCGCCAGTGGAAGATTGGCGATCGCGCGTACGGCCTCGTCGGTGGTGGCGGTCTTGCCGATCGCGTCGCCGTCCATGAGCGCTGCGTGGTGCACGTGCCATCACACCTCGACGCACAGGAGATCGCTGCGATCCCCGAGGTGTTTATCACCGCGCACGACGCAATCTCCACCCAGGCTGGGCTGCGCCCCGGCGACACGCTATTGGTCCACGGTGCCTCTGGCGGTGTTGGCTCTGCTGCCGTCCAGATCGGTGTCGCGATGGGCGCACGGGTGATTGGCGTTTCGCGCCACGCAGCCGGTCGCGCCGCGATCGAAGGTTTCGGTGGCGAGGCGATCGACAGCGAGGGTTGGACCGACACCGTGCTCGAGAAGACCGGTGGCAAGGGCGCCAACGTCGTGCTCGAACTCGTCGGCGCGCCGAACTTCCCCGGCGACGTCGCGGTTCTTGCTCGTCTCGGCCGCATCGCAATTGTTGGCATCGGCGCCGGTCAGAAGACCGAGGTAATGCTGCGCGACTTGATGACGAAGCGTGGCACCGTCTTTGGCACGACGCTGCGGGCCCGGCCGATCGAAGAGAAGGCTGACGCGATCCACCGCTTCCATCACGAGCTGACGCGTTGCTTCGACGATGGGCGCCTCAAGCCGGTCATCGACCGCGCCTTTCCGTGGAACGAGGCTGCTGATGCGCTCGCGCACATGGAATCACCGGGCAAGGTCGGCAAGGTGCTGCTCGACTTCTCGTCGTAACGGCGTAAGCGGTCGGCCCACACGGCCGACCCCTCCGCAACATGTGCAGTTCGCAAACCCGCGCTCGATTCCCCAATGACCGACAGGCACGGCAAGATGCGCACGCATGGCTGATCCCTCTGTCTACGACGCCGACCTTGTTCGTCGTGCGCGCGTGGCGCACACAGCGGGCGACCTCCGGACGGCGCAGAACCACGCTGCCGAGCTCTGGCTGCGTTACGAGAAGCAGGCCCGGGCGATTTCGCGTAAGCGTGCGCGTGGCGATGAGGCGGACGAGGTACTGGGTCATCTCCAGTTGCGCTTTATCAAGTGGGTGTACTTCCGACAGGACGAGCCGCGCAACATGATTGGCCTGCTCAATCAGATGGCGTCGTACGCCTATGGCGATGTGCAGCGGCACGAGGCGAGCCAGCCCGTCACGGTCGAGGAGATCGAGGACTACCGTCAGCCTCATACGGATCGCACGCTCTCGGCGATCTTGGACCGAGCAGAGATCGACCAACTGATGTCTGTCTTGAGCGAGCGCGAGCGCCTGATTATCGAGCGCGAATTGGCTGATGTGCCCGATTCTGAGGTCGCGGCCGAGCTCGAGATTGAGCCAAACAACCTGCACCAGATTCGTTGGCGCGCGCTGAAACGCATGCGCGAGGCGGCCGACCAGCAAGAATGGGGTTCGTAATGGACGAACGCGAGATTCAGCTCGGCAACCTGCTGGCCGAGACGCTGGTGGCGTTCGGAGAGGGCCGATCGGCTGATGTCGACCGCTTGTTGGACAGCGCGGGCGACGATCGTTTAGAGCTCGTCGAGATGGTCGAGCTCTCGCTGACACTCCGTGGCCCTGCCTCACCGAGCAGCGAGGCGATTGATGCGCTCGCCATGACGCCTGCGTTCGATGCGCGCTCGTGGCCTGAGATCCTGACCGAGGCTCGACACGCACAGGGCCTCAAGCGCCCAGCCCTCGTCGCGGCCTTGGCACAGCACCTGGGCATTGTGTCGCCGGATGGCGAGGAGCGAGTGCGCGAGCGCTATCACGAGATTGAGACGGGACAACTCGACCCACGCCGCATTTCGTCTGCGGTCGTCGATGCTCTCGGCGAGATCTTTGGCGGCCTGCGTGCCGTGCTCGATGCCACGCGCCTCAACCCGATTGGCCCGCTCAGCCCCAACGTGTCATTTATGCGTGATGGCTTCGACGATGTCGACGGCATGGTGCTGATGGACATGGTGCTCCCAGCCGAGCCAACGGCCGACGAACGTCGTGTCGACGAGCTATTTGGCGTCTAGCGTCCTGCTGCTCTACGACGCACCGACGTAATCGGTTGGGCGTGGCAGCTTGCTGATGTACTTGAAGTTGTAGAGCCGCCAGGCCATCGCCAAGGGCGAGACATCGAAGCGCTCGGCCGCTTTGGCGACATCGGCGCCGTGCTGATCTACGTCCGCGTGGATCCGCTCCTCGGGCATCAGCAATTCGGCGGCGAATCGGTTCGCCTCTCGCTCGCGGAGATAGTCAGGCGACTTCTTCTTGTTCTGCTTCTCGTCACTCGTGATGTCGCCGAGTCGACAGATGAAGTTCGTCGTCACCTCGTTGGCGTGGAGTTCCCAATGGCCAATCTCGTGGGCGATCGTGAAGCGCCGGCGGACGGGCCACTTCTCGCACTCGACCGCATTGACGCGAATCTCTCGTTCGCGCAGCAGCAACATCCCCGACACGCCGGTTTCGAGTGGCGCGGTCTGGACGAGCAGTCCGAGGTACGACTCAGCGATCTCATCGACAGGAATCGGCGCATCGTTCGGAACGGCGTACGTGTCTGCATACCGCGCGAGTAGGTCGCGCGCAGCAACGATTTCGCGGTCTTCTGTGACGCTCATGTCGTAATCGTACCTTCTTCTGCGCGATGGCCTGGGTCCAAAATGTCCGCCCCTCAATTTGGCTCTACTCTGCGCTTTTTATGCAAACGAGTCGACTCTGTATCCGATACCTAAGCCAAATCTTTAACCCCGGCGCCGGACACCATGGGCCCGGGCCCAAAATGTCCGTGAGGCGACATTCTGGGCCCGGGCCCAGAATGTCGCCTCAGCGAACACTGAACCATTTGGTTCAGTTGCGGCGTGACGACCAAACCATCTGCGTCGAAGATCACGTAGACTGGCTGGCATGCAGGCAGGCGAACACATCGGCGGTCTCTACGATCGCCAGTTTGAGCACGACGCCTGTGGGCTTGGCACGGTCGTGCAGCTCGACGGCGTCGCGTCGCACAGCGTCGTCGAACAGGCGCTCGAAGTACTCGAGCGCCTCGATCATCGCGGCGCCACGGGCTCCGATCCGGAAACGGGTGACGGCGCGGGCATCTTGCTGCAAATGCCGCACCGCTTTCTCGCACGCGTCGCCGCCGAAGACGGCATCGACCTGCCTCCCGCCGGCGACTACGGCATCGGCATGGTCTTCCTCCCCCAAGACGCAACGCTACGGCTTCGCTGCGAGGAAATCGCCGTGCGCATCGTCGCCGAAGAGGGCCACCGTGCAGTGGGTTGGCGCAACGTGCCCGTCGACAACACTGCGACCGGGCCAGTCGCGCGCGCGTCTGCGCCCGTCATTCGCCAACTGATCGTCGAGCGCCGCCACGGCAAGCAAGACGCCTTCGAACGCAAGCTCTACGTGATTCGGCGTCGGATCGAGAAGACCGTGCAGGCTAGCGTCATGCAAGACACCTTTGCGATCGTCAGCCTCTCGACAAAGACGATCGTCTACAAGGGCCTGCTCCGAGCAACACAGGTGACTGCGTACTACCCCGACCTTACCGACCGCGACGTCGAATCGGCACTGGCACTCGTCCACTCGCGCTTCTCCACCAACACGATGGGCACGTGGGACCTCGCGCACCCGTTCCACATGATCGCCCACAACGGCGAGATCAACACCGTCCGCGGCAACAGCAACTGGATGGCAGCACGCGAGCCACAGATGCACAGCAAACTCTTTGGTGGCGACCTCCAGAAGCTCTACCCCATCACCGAAGAAGGCTGGTCGGACTCGGCCAAGCTCGACGCCGCACTCGAACTACTCGTCCAAGCCGGACGATCGTTGGAGCACTCGCTCGCCATGCTGATCCCACCCGCCTGGAGTGACACCACGCTCGAGATGGACGATGACATCCGCGCGTTCTACGAGTACCACACGACGCTGATGGAGCCCTGGGACGGCCCGGCAGCCGTGATTGCGACCGACGGCGACAAGGTCGTCGCGACGCTCGACCGCAACGGACTTCGCCCTGGCCGTTGGCTGCGCACCAAAGATGGCATTTGCATCCTCGCCTCCGAGATTGGCGTGCTCGACATCCCCCAGTCCGAGATTGTCGAGACCGGCCGCCTCGAGCCAGGTCGGATGCTGATGTTCGACACCGCCTCAGGCCGCGTGATCAAAGACCACGAGATCAAGCGCATCCTCTCGCGCCAACGCCCGTATCGCCAATGGCTCGATCAGTACAAGTTGCACCTCGACGACCTGCGTCCGCAACAGGGCATCGCAGTTGACGAGGGGGCGCTCCCGAAGCTCCAACGCATCTTCGGCTACACCCGCGAAGACCTCTCGCTGCTGCTGGCACCGATGGCGCTGACGGGCGGTGAGCCGATCGGCTCGATGGGTGACGACACGCCACTCGCCGCCCTCACACATCGCAATCGTCTGCTGCCGAGCTACTTCAAGCAGCAGTTCGCTCAGGTCACAAACCCGCCGATCGACTCGGAGCGCGAGCGCCTTGTGATGAGCCTACGCGTCGGTGTCGGTGCAATCGGCAACCTGCTCGACGAGACACCAGAGCACTGCCGTCGTGTCACGACATTGAGCCCGATCCTGACGAACGGCGAGTTGGAAAAGTTGCGGGCACTACGCCGCGAGGGCTTCCGGGCCGCCACGATCTCCACGCTCTACACACTCGCAGAGGGCGAGGCCGGGCTCGCCCGCGCACTCGACCTGATCTGCCGTGAGGCCTCGCAACTGGTCTGGGGCGGCACCACAATCGTGATCCTTTCCGACCGCGGTGCCGACACGACGCTCGCACCAATCCCACCGCTGCTCGCGATCGCCGCCGTTCACTCGCATCTCGTCAGACAGGGCGCGCGAACGATGTGCGGTCTTGTTGTCGAGTCCGGCGAGCCACGCGAAACGATGCACATGGCGCTGCTGATCGGGTATGGCGCGGCAGCCGTCAACCCGTACCTGGCACTCGAGTCGCTCCGCGAACTGCACCAGACGGGCGAGCTCGGCGACCTCGATCTCGGTGAGGCCCGCAAGCGCTACATCCAAGCGCTCGGCAAGGGGCTCCTGAAGATCTGCTCGAAGATGGGCATCTCGACAATCCAGTCGTATCGTGGCGCACAGATCTTCGAGGCCGTTGGCCTTGGACGCGAGCTGATCGACCGCTACTTCCCCGGCACGATCTCGCGCGTCGGCGGGCTCGAGCTGCGCGACATCGCCGACGAAATTCGCGAGCGTTACGAACTCGACGTCCAATCCGCACTGCCCGACGACCTCCTCGAAGCTGGCGGCGAGTATCAATTCCGCATCGATGGCGAGCGCCACGCGTGGCGCCCCGACTCGATCGTCGCGCTGCAACGCGCCGTCCGCGACGAGTCGTACGAGACCTACCGCGCCTTCGCCGAGCAGATCGACGCCGGCACAGATCGCGCCATCGCCCTCCGCGATATCTTCGAGATCGTGCCCGCTGGTCTGCCCGTGCCACTCGACGAGGTCGAGCCTTCGAGCGCGATCGTACGTCGTTTTGCAACCGGCGCGATGAGCCTCGGCTCGATCTCACGCGAGGCACACGAGACGTTGGCAATCGCCATGAACCGCCTCGGCGGCAGGTCCAATACGGGCGAGGGCGGCGAGGACGCGGTGCGCTCCACCCCCGACGCCAACGGCGATTTGCGACGCTCGGCGATCAAACAGGTCGCCTCGGGTCGCTTCGGTGTGACGACGCCGTACCTTGTCGATGCCGACCAGGTCCAGATCAAGATGGCCCAAGGCGCAAAGCCTGGCGAGGGTGGACAGTTGCCGGGCCATAAGGTCGATGACTACATCGCAAGGGTTCGCCACTCGACGCCTGGCGTGGGCTTGATTAGCCCGCCCCCGCATCACGACATCTACTCGATCGAGGACCTCGCCCAGCTGATCCACGACCTCAAATGCGTCAATCCGCAGGCCGACATCTCGGTCAAGCTGGTCGCCGAGGCGGGTGTCGGTACGGTCGCCGCCGGCGTCGCGAAGGCCAAGGCCGAGCACATCGTCATCTCGGGCCACGACGGCGGCACCGGCGCCTCGCCGCTCTCGTCGCTGAAGTACGCAGGCCTGCCGTGGGAGATGGGCCTTGCTGAGGCGCACGAGGTGCTCGTGATGAACGACCTGCGCGCACAGGTGACGCTGCAGGTCGATGGTGGTCTCCGCACCGGTCGTGACGTGATGGTCGGTGCGCTGCTCGGGGCCGAAGAGTTCGGCTTCTCCACCGCACCGCTGATCGCTGCGGGCTGCATCATGATGCGCGTCTGCCATCTCAACACGTGCCCGGTTGGCATCGCCACGCAAGACCCAGTCTTGCGCGAGCGCTTCCGTGGCACTCCTGACGAAATCGTCCGCTACTTCCTCTTCGTCGCCGAGCACCTGCGCGAATTGATGGCCGAGGTCGGGATCCGCACGGTCGACGAGCTGATTGGTCGCCGCGACCTTCTGCGCGAGCGCACCGACCGACCCGCCTGGCTGGAGAACCTCGATCTCTCGCCGATCCTCGCGCACCCCCGCCTCCCTGGCGACCCTGCGCCGATTCGTAGCCGCCCACAGGACCACATGCTCGCGAGCAAGATCGACATTGGCGTCATCGCCGAGGCCGAGCCTGCGCTTGCCAAGGGAAAGCACGTCGTCATCGAACGCGAGGTCCGCAACATCGACCGCACGTTTGGAGCGATGCTGGCCGGCGA
>JAEMTW010000198.1 GCA_016462095.1 Thermoleophilia bacterium | reverse complement strand
GATCTATTCTGCTGTCGGGCGTTGTTGGTTGCAGTCGGCAGACGAACGTAAGCGTGACATTGCAACGCTCGTCGAACGACTATCACCGATTGCCGAGCACGCTGCGACTCAAGGTGTCGTGCTTGGGCTGGAGCCGCTCAACCGCTTCGAGACGAGCTTCATCAACCTCGTTGATCAGGCGTTGGAGGTAATCGAACGCATCGATAGTCCTGGACTCGGATTGCTGCTGGACACGTTCCATATGAACATCGAAGAGAAGTCGATCGGCGACGCGATCCGCATGGCTGGGCGTCACGTTGTCCACTTCCACGCGTGCGAGAACGACCGCGGCACGCCAGGATCGGGACACGTCCCATGGGGTGAAGTTGCACAGGCGCTGCGGGACATCGATTACACCGGCCCGATCGTGATCGAGACCTTCAACCCTCGCATCGAGACAATCGCGCGCGCGGTCTCGGCCTGGCGGGATTTTGCGCCTTCGCCTGAGTCGCTCGCCGTGGAGGGTTATGCCTTCCTCCGCTCGACGTTCGGCTAGGCCTCGTTCCTCGGGAGAGCGCCTGCAACTATCTTGGCATGCTGATTCTGCTGCCACCTAGTGAAGGCAAGGCGACGCCGGAGCGCGGCCGGCCGGTTGAGTTGACGCGGCTGTCGTTTTCTTCACTGACCGACCAGCGGCGAGCACTGCTGTCGGCGGAGCAGGCGGCAGCACCCGCGCTGCCGGCGCGCCTTTTGTACACAGGCGTGCTGTACGCGGCGCTTGATCTGCCATCGCTGTCCGCGAACGTTCAGCGCCAGTTCGTGATCATCTCAGCCCAGTTTGGTGCCATTCGACCGGCCGATCGGATCCCGACGTATAAGCGCGTGATTGACGCCAAGTACTGGCGGCCGCTCCTCGAGCCCGAGCTGGCGCGGGCTGCAGGGCGCGGTGTGATTCTTGATTGCCGATCGGCAACGTACGTCGCTGCCTGGCGTCCAGCCTCTGCGCAGGCTTCGCAGACTGCGCACGTTGCCGTCGTCCAGGAGCGAAACGGCAAACGCACGGTCGTCTCTCACAATGCAAAACACACGCGCGGCGAGGTTGCGAGGTATGTCGCCGCGTCCGAGGAGCAGCCACGATCGGTGCAAGAGCTTGCCACGCTCGTTGGTCGCGCATTTGCCTGCGAGCTTGAGGAGCCCACGCGCGACGGTGCGCCTTGGCAGCTGACAATCGTGACGCGGTAGTCAGTCGGGGACCTGACAAACCCCGGTTTGTGGTGTCCCCGTATTAGTGGAGGTAGGGCTTGATCGCATCGCGCGCGATCAAGAAGCCACGCTCGACGAGTTCGCGGGAACCCTCGAAGGATCGATCCTCATGCTCGACCGAGACGACACCGTCGTAGCCGTGGCGGAATAGTGCGGCGATAAAGCGATCCCAGCGCACCTCGCCAAGGCCGGGGAGGCGTGGCACCTGCCAGCCCATGCCAAGGCTCATGACGCCCTCGTCGTAGAGTCCGTCGCGGTCGATCTCGAGATCCTTGGCATGCACATGCAGGATCTTGGGAGCGAACTCGCGCACGACGCGCTCGATGTCGATCATCTGCCAAACGAGGTGCGAAGGGTCGAGGTTGAGTCCAACGTCGTCGCCGGGCAGTAAGCGAAACAGTTCGCGCCAGATCGCGGGCGAGTACGCGAGGTTCTTGCCGCCAGGCCATTCGTCCTGCGAGAAGATCATCGGACAGTTCTCAAAGGCGACCGCGACGTTGTGCTCACGGGCAGAGGCGATCAGTCCGGGCCAGACGGCTTTGACATCCTCAAAAGCATTCGGCACAGAGTGGGCTGGATTGCGCCCGACGAAGGTGCCGACGACATCGACACCAAGCAGGCTGGCGGCGCGAAAAACATGGGGAAGATGTTCGCGAGCCGCCTGCGCGATGGCGGCATCCGGGTCGAAAACGTTCGGGTAGAAGCCGAGCGACGAGATCGACAACCCACGCTCGTCAAGGAGCGTTCGAATCGCCGCTGCTCCGTCGGCGTCCAGCGTCTCGGTTGGCACGTGGCAGACGCCGGAATAGCGACGCTCCGCACCGTTGTCCTGCGGCCAGGCTGCCAACTCCAGAGCCTGATAGCCGTTAGTGGCCGCGAAATCGGCCACCTCGGTCAGCGTTGCATCGGGAAAGGCTGCGGTGAAAAGTCCGAGGTGCATACGGTGCTCCTTATGTGCTGACGGGTGCCCAGGTGCTGGAGGCTGCGCTGGCGAGAACGGCGTCGCCGATCAACACCTGAGTGAGTCCATCAGCGAATGTGGGGTACGTGGGGTGGGGGGACGGTTGACCAGCGAGGACGTCGGCGTAGACCGCGCGATAGAGCGCGCGGAAGGTATCGGGAAAGCCTTCAGCATGCCCACCTGGGTGCCAGGTCGACTGCTGCGCGAGTGGCGAGAGGAGACTCGGGTCTCGCTGGCTCAACTCGGACGGGCGTCCGCGGTGCCCGATCCAGAGCTCGTCGGGTGTTTCGTTGCACCAAGCGAGCGCATCGATCGATCCGTCAACCTCGAGCCAGAGGCGATTCTTGCGACCGGGGCTCACCTGCGACAACGTGAGGGCGCCGCGGCCCCCGCCTTGGAAGCGCACGAGGAGGTTGGCGACATCTTCGGTTCGAATCGGGCGCGCTGTGGTCTCGCCACGTGCCGATGCGTACGTTTCGACCGGGCCAGCAGGCGCGAGGCGGGTGGGGTGGACAGTGACGAGATCGGCCATCACGCTCTCGACGGTCAGCCCCGAAACAAAGCTCGCGAGGTCGAGCCAGTGTGAGCCGATATCACCAACGGCGCGTAGCGGTCCGCCGATCGCGTCGTCGAGGCGCCAGTTCCAATCCGTGTCTTCGAGCAGCCAATCTTGAAGGTACGAACCCGAGACGAGGCGTACATCGCCGACCGATCCGTCGCGAACCCGCGCCGCCATCTCTTGGGCCTGAGGGTAGAAGCGCTGATTGAAGTTGACGCAGTGCACGATGCCGGCAGCATTGGCCGCAGCGAGGAGCGAGCGAGCGTCGTTTGACGACGTGGCCAGAGGCTTCTCGCAGACGACGTGCTTGCCGGCCGCAATCACGGCGTGCGCCTGTGCGGCATGCTGATTGTTCGGGCTGGTGATGTGAACAACGTCGACACTGTCGTCAGCGAGCAGCTCGTCAAGCGAGCCGTAGGAGTGGTGGACGCCAAGTTCGTTGGCGCGCAGGCGGCCGCGTTCGCGTGAGGACCCGAGCACGCCGGCGAGTTCGACGCCGAGGCGCCTCAAGGCATCGATGTGCACGGCTCCGATAAAGCCAGTGCCGATCATGGCTGCGCGGATTGGTCGGTCCATTCGGGAGAACACTACTGCCTCAAGCCCGTAGCTGTTGGCTGAGGAGATTGTCGAGAGCGGGTAACGAGGATCGAACTCGTATCACAGGCTTGGAAGGCCAGTGCTCTA
>JAEMTW010000197.1 GCA_016462095.1 Thermoleophilia bacterium | reverse complement strand
GTTGATTGGCTCACAGGGCTCGTTGGCCGTGATTACCGAGGTCTCGCTCAAGCTGCATCCCGTTCCCGACGTCGCGCGAACTGTCGTGCTGCAGACCACCGATGCCGCTGCCGTCGCTGCCTTTGTCGCGGCCGTCCGCACCGCAGCGATCACGGCAACCGTGTTCGATGTCCGCTGGCCTGAGGGCATCGTCGCCATCCGCATCGAGAGTACGCCCGACGGTGCCGCCGCACAGGTCGAGCTACTGGAGGAGTTCGCGCAACTGGAAGAGCTCTCCCCCGAGGCAGGCGACGCCCTGCTCGAAGACCACCTCAATTTTCCCTTCACCGGCGCCGGAGCCGTGCTTGGTGTTGGTGTACGGCCCGAGCACCTGCCCACACTGCTCGCTGCCGTGGCGGCTGTGGACGGGCAGTTCGTCGGGCGCGCCATGCTGGTCGCCGGCGACATTGTGTTGCCCGATCTCGACCCCGAGCGAATTGGTCGCATCGTCCAGGCCCTACGCGATCTGGGTGGCAACGTGCAGGCTCGTCGCGGCGACGAGACACACCGCCTCGCTGCACACACTGCGGCTCCAGGTGTCGCCATGGTTGAGGCCGCGATCAAGCAGCAACTCGACCCAGCCGGGGTGCTCGTATGAGCCTTCCCGTCACGCACATTCCTCCACGCCCCTCGACAGGCCACCCGCTCGGCGATGCCGCAACGCAGGCCTTCGCAGAGGACGCCGGTCCCGAGCGCGCGCTGCTCGACGACTGCGTGCACTGCGGCTTCTGCCTCCCCACCTGTCCGACCTACGTGTTGTGGGGCGAGGAGATGGATTCGCCGCGCGGCCGCATCTTGCTGATGGATCTTGCCGACAAGGGCGAGATCGGTCTGGACGCCTCGACGGTGCGACATTGGGACTCGTGTCTCGGCTGCATGGCCTGTGTGACGGCCTGCCCGTCAGCCGTCCAGTACGACCGCCTGATCGAGCAAACGCGTGCCCAGGTGGAAGAGCGTTTCGACCGCGAGGGAAGCGACCAGCGTTTCCGCAACGCGCTCTTCGCTGTCCTGCCTCACCACCGTCGCATGACGCTCGTCGCAGCCCCACTCGTGGCCTATCGCGCCTCTGGACTCCAGCGATTGGTGCGTCGCTCTGCGCTCTACCGACGCCTTCCCGTCCGCCTGCGCCAGCTCGAAGCGCTCTCTCCAATCGTCACGTGGGCAGCGTTGCGCGAGCAGGCACCTGCCCACAGCGCACCGGCTGCCGAACCGACGCTGCGTGTCGCGATGCTGACCGGCTGTGTGCAACGCGCAATTTTCGGCGATGTCAATGCCGCCACTGCCCGTGTCTTGACCGCCTACGGCTGCGAGGTCGTCGCACCCAGGGAACAGGCCTGCTGTGGCGCACTCGAACTCCACGCTGGACGACAGCGTTCGGCCAAAGAGCGCGCTCGTGCGTTGATCTGGGTGCTCGACGATCCCTCGATCGACCGCATCGTCGTCAACAGCGCCGGCTGCGGCTCGACGTTGAAGGAGTACGGCGAAATGTTTCGCGACGAGCCATCGCTCGCCTCACGTGCCGAAGCCTTTGCCGCGAAGGTCTGCGACGTCCACGAACTGCTCGCCGAACTCGAGCCGCCCGCTCAACTCCGGCCGCTCGAAATCAGTGTCGCCTACCACGATGCCTGCCACCTCGCCCATGCGCAAGGCGTGCGGAGCCAGCCGCGCGAGGTGCTCACGAGCATCCCCGGCGTCACGCTACGCGAGATCCCCGATGCAGCAATCTGCTGCGGCTCAGCGGGTATCTACAACCTGATCAACCCCGAGCCAGCCGCCGAACTTGGGCGCCTCAAAGCCGCCCACGTGCGCTCCGTTGCTCCCGATGCGTTGGCCGCGGCAAACCCGGGCTGCCTCTTGCAGATCTCGGCAAACCTTGGTGCCGAAGGTGAGCCGATCCCAACCTTTCACCCGATCGAGCTGGTTGACGCCTCGCTGCGCGGCGAAGACGCCGCCGGGTTCCTGGCACGCCGCCGCGCGCTCCTCAAGAGCGCAGGGTCAGCAACGTGACCTGGCTGCTCGCGGCGCAGGCAGCCGCGACGCTCGTGATGGTCGGTGTGATCTGGATGTGCCAGATCGCGCACTACCCACTGTTTGGAGACGTCGGCTCGGCGTTGCCGCAGTATCAGGAGCGCAACGTGCGCCTCACCACGCGTGTGGTTGGACTGCCAATGCTCCTCGAGGCAGCCACGGTGATCGCCTTGTTGATCTGGCGTCCCGCAGAGATTCCCCTCTGGACAGCGCTACTCGGAGCCGCCCTGCTGGTCGTCATCTGGGCCGCCACCGTGCTCTTCTCCGTCCCGCTGCACGGCCGACTCGGCCACGGGTATGACGCAGCAACCCATCGCCGGTTGGTGACCACAAACTGGATCCGCACAGTCGCCTGGAGCGCGCGTGGCGTGCTCGTGCTGTGGATGCTCGCAGTCGGCTGAGCTAGCGCGGCAGACGCAGCGTGCGCATCGCACCCGTCCGCAGGCCGTAGCGATTGACCGGCTGCGTGACGATCACACCGTTGGCCTCTTCGAACCGCCGGACCCACGCGGCCAGTGGTAGGTACGCAAGACCGATCGCAAGAAACATTGCTGCTGCCAGGCCGCGGTACTCCAAGGCAGCAGGGACCAACGCGAGCACCAGCAGGATCAGCGCTGCCAGCGCGACTGGACCAATACAGCGACCAACCGCTTCGCTGGGGGCAGCAAGTGGCACGCCAACCGCCGGCTCCGCACTCGCAAGTGACGAGCGAACTGCGAAGGCAGACGTAATGCTCAGCGCGATCGCGACCCCAACTGCGATGACCAGCGACGTGACCCAACCGAACAGCGGCACACCATCCGTCGCGTACAACACGATCAGATTGGCAGCGCCCAAGATGGCCCAGCCCAGCCCGTTGGCCAGCTGCAAGATCGCGATTGGGGCCAACGTCATCTCCCGCACCCTATCGGACGTCCTTGACTGCCGTGCCGAAGAGGGAGACGCGTCGTAGACTGCCACGCATGGGTGCAATCGAAGTGCGCGGACTCGTCCGCGAGTTTAAGAAGGGGCCGCGCGCTGTCGACGGCATCGACCTGACCGTTGCCGAAGGCGAGATCTACGGATTTCTTGGCCCGAACGGTGCCGGCAAGTCGACGACGGTGCTGATGCTGACAACGCTGCTGCCACCAACAGCTGGAACCGCCACAGTCGCCGGCTTTGACATCGTCAAACAGGGCCCACAGGTGCGTACCTCGATCGGCGCTGCGCTGCAAGAGGCCGCCCTCGATCGCTTCCTGACGGGTCGCGAGCACATCAAGCTGCAAGGCTCGCTGCATGGCATGAAGGGCGCCGACTTGAAGCAACGCGGCAATGACCTGCTCGAACGTGTTGGTCTGACCGACGCGGCCGATCGCAAAGTCGGCGGGTACTCCGGTGGCATG
>JAEMTW010000196.1 GCA_016462095.1 Thermoleophilia bacterium | reverse complement strand
GATCGACGCGACGTTGCTGCCTACGTGCTGTCGCCCTTCGAGGCCGACGAAGACCCCGCAACGCTCGCCGCCGAGGCCGCACGCTGTGCCACCACGATCATCGTCGAGGGCATGGCACCAGCTCTCGAGCGCTGGCCCTAACGCGCGGGCTCGCACTCGCCGCCCCGCGCCAGTAGGATGTAGCCAATTCGGTTCGCACAGTGAGGGAGGGCCTCCATGGCCGTTGTCGAGAGCAGGACGTTTAAGCGCCAAGATGGCAAGGACAAGGTGACCGGTCTCGGTCGCTACACGGCCGACATGCAGCTCGCTGGCATGACGCACTGCAAGTTCCTCTACGCCGGCATCGCCAATGGTCGCATCACGCGTCTCGACACCAGCAAGGCCGAGGCTCTCGCCGGCGTGTTCGCCGTCGTCACGCACGCCGACGTTCCCGACCTTCAGCACGGTCCGTACATCCAAGACCGTCGCCTGTTCGCGCGAGAGTGGGTGCGCTTCGAGGGCGAGATCATCGCCGCTGTCGCCGCCACGACTCCCGCCGTTGCACAGGCCGCGCTCGACCTGATCGAGGTCGATATCGAGCCGCTACCAGTGATGAACGACATCGAAGAGTCGGCTGCCCCAGGCGCCGCGCTCGTGCATCCCGATTGGGAGTCGTACGGCGACTCCTTTGACATCGTGCGCGACCGTAACGATGCAGGTCGTTCCACGCTCGTCTTCGGCGATATCGAGAAGGGTATGGCCGAGGCCGACACCATCATCAGTGGTCGCTACGTGGCCGACATGCAGCACGCCGCCCCGATCGAGCCGCGCGCGATCATTGCCGAGTGGCATGGCGATCAGGTCACGATCTGGTCCTCGACGCAGGTGCCGTTTAACGCCCGTGCAGGTGTCGCCCACACGCTCGAGATGCCCGAGAACGCCGTGCGAGTGATCGTCCCCCACCTTGGCGGTGGCTTTGGTGGCAAGTGCGAGTTCCACTTCGAGGCACACGTCGCCGCTGTCGCCCGCAAGGCTAAGCGCCCGACCAAGCTCGTCTTCTCGCGACGCGAGGAGTTCATCGCACCCGACCATCGCCGCGAAGGCATGGTCATCACGCTCGAAACAGGCGTCAAGCGCGACGGCACGATCACTGGCCGCCGCGGCACGCTCCTGATCGACAATGGTGCCTACACCGCTGACGGTGGCTTCTTTCCGCAGCTCGCTGCGATGCACGCAGCCGGGCCGTACCGCATCCCGAGCTGCGACATCGAGGCCCGTATCGTCTACACGAATCATCAGCCTTCCGGCTCGGTGCGTGCTCCTACGGCGCCGCAGGTCAACTGGGCCCTCGAGCAACACATGGACGTGATTGCCAAGGCAATCGGCATGGACCCACTCGAGCTGCGCCGCAAGAATGTGGTGCAGGACGGCGACCCCACGGTCTCCGGCCAGATTCTCGATCCCCATGGTGCCCCACAGTGCCTCGATGCTGCCGCCGAGATGCTCGGCTACGGCAAAGACTTGCCCGAGGATGAGGCAATCGGCATGGCGATCGGCTGGTGGCCATCCTTCGGTTCCTCGTCGGGTGCGTACATCAAGTTCAACGGAGACGGCTCGGCGACGATCGTGACCGGCGCAATGGAGTGTGGATCTGGTGCCGTGATGGCGCTTCCCCGCCTCGCTGCCGACGTGCTCGGCATGCAGCCCGAGAACTTCTCGATCGTCTATCAAGACACCGAGGCTGGCCCGTACGACATGGGCGCCTCCGGTTCGCAGACGACCTTCAACAACGGTCGTGCTGTCGTGGCCGCTGCCAACGTGATCAAGACCCGCCTCTTCGAGATGGCGTCCGAGCGGCTCGAGGCAGCCGTGGGCGACCTCGAAGTTGCCGACGGCCTCGTGCGCGTCAAGGGCTCGCCCGACAAGAACGTCAGCATCGTCGACTTGGCCGGCGAGGCCACGGGTGGCGATCAGCTGCTCGCGACCGGCTCGGGCGATGTTCCAGCCGCTCCCGAGGTCGAAGGCTCGGCCTGTGTCGGCCGGATGGGCATGGAGTCGTGGGTTGCCCCCACCTTCTTCTGCCACGCCGCCCACGTGAAGGTCGATCGCGAAACCGGCGTCGTGCGCGTGCTTGGTGTTGCCGCAGCACACGACTCGGGCACGATCATCAACCCGCTTGGTGCTGAGGGCCAGATTGAGGGTGGTGTCGTGATGGGCATCGGCCAGGCGCTCCTCGAGGGCTCGAAGATCTCGGAAGACGGCCTCATCCTCAACGCTGGTCTGTTGGAGTACAAGCTGCAGACGGCTGCGGATGTCCCGCCAATCCAGATCGCCTTCGTCGGCCCGGCGGCCACCGATGGCGGTCCGAGTGGCGTCAAGGGCATTGCAGAGCCGCCGAGCGTCCCGACACTCGCCGCGATCGGCAACGCCATCGCCAAGGTGATCGGTACCCACGTGCACGAACTGCCGATGACGCCGAACCGCGTCTGGGACACGATTAACCGCTAGGCAACCAAGGGTGCGAGCTCGCCCAGAACTGCACTACGCCGCAATCAACTCAGGCGCCGAGATCCATGTCGAATGTCACAAAGGGGTCAGACCCTTTTGTGACATCCCCATAGAAGACTGGTCTGAGGCATTGCGGGATATGTCGGATGTCACAAAAGGGTCTGACCCCTTTGTGACATCCTATTGGTCGCCCGTGACCTTCTTGATCCGCTCACGGTTGCGCTTGGCCTTCTCACGACGACGCTTGATGACTTCCTTGCGTCGCTCATTCTCTTTCGGCGACTCGTTGATCACGAGTCGGCCCGTTACATCGCCGTAGAGGTTGCGGAAGACGAGGGCCGCGACAGGCCAGACGATGATCGTGGTGATGGCGAACGTGACCTGCTGCTGCAACAGCGACCCGAGCGGAGTCAGCAGGATGCCAAAGCCGACGGCCACGGCGGCAATCACGATCACGAGTCCGAGCACACAGGCGTAGGTTCGCTTGAACCAGCGCACCGTCATCCGCACGCCCTGCCAGATCGAGCCAAGACCCCGCGCATCGCCCGAGGCCGCGATGATCGGCGGGAAGGCAAGCAACGGATAGAACACGACCGCAACGAAGACGAGCTGCCAGATCAGCAGCGTGCCGACCGCGACCGTGACGACACCGGTAATCAAGAGCGAGCCGAGACGCCCACGGAGGCTTCCCACCACGAGCATCGTGGCGAGCGAGAGCACCATAAAGTTGCCAAGTGCGAAGGCCGCCGCGTACATCAGCCCGGCCCACAATCCCGGAACCGCCGTACCCGACACAATCAGCTTTACGCCCAGCAGTGGCATCCCGCTGACGGCCGCAATCAGCAGATAGCCACCGAAGTTGACGCCAAAGCGTCGAAAAGCCGCCTCGAAATACGCGCCGACAGGATGCAGCGGGCGACCGGTCGGCCCGAGTGGCCCCTGTTCTTCCTCAACAACCGGTGCCTCAAGCT
>JAEMTW010000195.1 GCA_016462095.1 Thermoleophilia bacterium | reverse complement strand
AAGACGGTGCGGCCTGGGCTGCCTTGGCGGCCGCCGAGGCAACTGGAGCGGCGTTGCCGCCCGGCGCCCGCCGACAGGCCTATGCGATCGGCATGGCGCTGGCAACAGCGGGACTCGATGTTGCCGATCTGACGCCGGTCATGTTTGCGACCGACAGACGAGGGCGGCTGATCGTCGACGGTGTGCCGTTTCTTGGCGGAACAGGACCATCGCGTGCTGCGGTGGAGCAGCTCGTGGCGTTCCTCCCGCCCGACCAGGAGCGCGAGGTTGAGACCGACTGGGTCGAGCCACCCGTGCGGCGGGCCGTGCGACAGCGAGGCTCCGCGCGACCGAGGCGACGATTGCTTGTCCCAGGAGCGATTGGAATGGTCGTGGTTGCTGCCCTGCTGATCTTGCTGGTGCCGGCACGGTCTGCTGGCACGCCAACCAACGGTGTGACGATCGAAGCACCAGCAGCGGATGTGCTGCTTGGCGATGCGGCTCATCCAGTCGTAGTGGCCGAGCCCGTCCGGACGGTAACCATTACCGAAGCGGCCCAGCCAGCCCAGGCGAATCCGGAGCGCCAACCCGTGGCGACGTCTGAAAGCGTGGTCAACAATTCGGCCGTCACCAGCGTCGTAGCGACCCTCCCGATCGCGGAGGTGCCGAGCGTGCCGCTGGCAGCAGTGGAAGCGGGTGTGCTGCTCCCGGTCGCAAGCAGCATTCCCGTCGTCCCGCTTAGCGATTGGGTCGGTGGTGTGGCGCGTACCACACCACCATGATGCCCTCGGCACGATTTGAACGTGCGACCCCAGCCTTCGGAGGGCTGTGCTCTATCCCCTGAGCTACGAGGGCGTGCAAAGGAGGATAGCGGAGGCCTGTTGGTGTCCCTGTGCCTTACGGTACCGGGCATGGAGATCCGCGCTCGCATTGAGAACCTCACGCTGCATGAACCCTTCGAGATTGCGCGTGGAGTCTCGACGCACGAGCCCGTGCTGATTGTGGAGCTTGAGCACGATGGTGTCGTGGGAATCGGCGAGGGTGCGCCCGTCGACTACCACGGCGAAACAACCGATGCCATGCTCGCCGAGGCGCAGCGCGAGGTGGCGCCGCTGATCGGTGACGACCCGTTTGCGCTCGAAGTGATCATGCACCGGTTGCGTTCGGAAGGACTGATGGGTGGCACGCGGATGGCGATCGATGGAGCGCTCCACGATTGGATTGGGAAGCGCCTTGGACAGCCGACGTGGCGCGTGCTCGGCCTCGCGCCGACCAGCCCAGCCACCTCGTTCACGATTGGGATCGATTCTGTCGAAGGCACCGCCGACAAGGTGCGACGTGCCGTCGGGTACCAGGTGCTGAAGGTGAAGGTGGGTGGCGCCTCGGATCTCGAGCGGCTCGAGGCCGTCCGTGCTGGCTTTGCCGGCCCGATTCGGATCGATGGCAACGAAGGCTGGGACATCGAGATTGCGAAGGCGATCACGCCCGATCTGCTCCGGCTCGGTGTGGAGTTCGTCGAGCAGCCTTTTCCGCGTGGCGATGACGACGCGTATCACCAGTACCGCGAATTGGCCCAGCGACTGCCGGTCGTGCTCGACGAGGGCTGCATTGAGGCTCACGACGTGCCGCTGGCCGCCACGATGGCTGATGGCGTCAATATCAAGCTTGCGAAGACCGGTGGTATCCGGGGCGCGATCTCGCTTGCCCGGACCGCTCGGGCACACAACTTGTCCGTCATGCTCGGTTGCATGATCGAGTCGCATCTTGGCATCAGCCAGGGCGCACAGATCGCCTCGCTGATGGATCACATTGATCTGGACGGGCATTTGCTGATCGACGACGGACCGTTTGAAGGATTGGGATTTGAGGATGGTGTCGTGACCGTTGCGTCCGCACCTGGACTAGGAGTGAGGGCTGTATGAGTGAGCGTCTCGCAATTCTGGCGGAGGGACTGTTTGATCAGTCCGACGCCAAGACGGGTCACGGCGTATTGCGCTTTGGTGATCGCGACGTTGTCTGCGTTGTCGACAGCACGCAGGTGGGTAAGACGTCCGCCAGTGTTGTGCCATTCTCGCGGCGCGACGTCCCGATCGTCGCCGATGTCAACGCCGCTCAGGCACTGGGTGCCACGACCGTCTTGATCGGCATTGCTCCCGGGGGCGGCAAGCTGACGCCTGCGTGGCGCGAAACGCTGCTGCTGGCGATGTCGCTCGGGCTCAACGTCGAGGCGGGCCTCCACACGCTGCTATCGGATGACGCCGAACTGGTGGCGGCCGCGGCCCAGTATGGGGTGGAGGTGCGCGATCTGCGTACGTCGCCTGTGGGGCTGTCGGTCCCACGCCTCGATCTCTCGCGTCCTGCTGGGATTCGCGTGGTGCATACGGTTGGCACCGATTGTGCGATCGGCAAGATGACGACTGGTCTCGAGTTGGCTGATGCCGCCAAGGCGCGTGGCCGCCAGAGCGTCTTTGTCGCTACCGGCCAGACGGGAATCGCGATTACTGGCTGGGGTATCGCCGTCGACCACGTGATCGCGGACTACATCGCCGGTGCTGCCGAGCGCTTGATCGACGAAGGTGCAACACGCGGCGATCTGCTCTTTCTGGAGGGCCAAGGCTCGCTCATCCATCCGGGCTACAGCGGCGTCACACAGGGGCTGCTGCACGGAGCACAACCCGATGTCCTCGTCCTGCAGCACCTGGCGGGGCAGACGGTCAACGATGACTATCGGTCGCGACCGATACCGCCGTTGCCCGCTGTCGTGCGTCTCTATGAGCAGTCGTCTGCGGCAGTGCGGCCGGCGCCTGTGGCCGCGGTCGCACTCAATACGAAGCTGCTCGACGACGCTGGTGCTCAGCGCGCGATCGAAGAGACCGAGGCGCTGACGGGCCTCGTCACCGACGATGTGGTGCGCAACGGGCCCGACCGACTGCTGGATGCAGTGTTGGCCGCTGTCGACGCGTTAGGCTAGCCCGACTTGACACGAACGTGTGTTCGGTGTATCGTTCCGAACATATGTTCGATCTCCGCATACTGCGTTCGCTGGGACTGCTACTCGCCGTCCTCGCCCTCGTGCTCGCCTTTGGTCTCCGCAGCGCGCCATCCAGCGCTGGTGCAGCGCCGCCGGTCAGCTATGCCGTGCAGTCGGGCGACACGCTCTGGTCGATCGCCGACGCGTACACCGAGGGAGATCCGCGCGAGCTCGTCGCTCAGATGCGGCAGCTCAATGACCTCTCGACGACGACGCTCCAGCCGGGGCAGACGCTGTTGTTGCCCACCACGTAGTGTTGAGCGATGCCGGTTTGGTCGTCTCCGAATGTTGGCGTTGTGTTCACGTTAAGCCAATTCTGAGAGGAGATATTTGGACTTTGTTAGAAGTCCGGCAGGATTCGCTGATTTCGGTAGAGGATTGGCCACAAACGCGGAATGCTGCCTAGGCAATGACAGCAACCGCCCCATCCAAGCGCCCCAAGCGCACACTCCGCGTCGTCGATC
>JAEMTW010000194.1 GCA_016462095.1 Thermoleophilia bacterium | reverse complement strand
GTTTTTGCTCGCTGCTCCGAGATTTATTCTGCCGATCTGGTGGACTCTCCCGCAGCGAACGCGACCGGGCTTTTTAGCGCCAAAGTTGACAACGAGAAAAAGGTCATGGACGAAAAGCAAATCGCTGACGCTATCGCTGCCGCTCTCGCTCCGGTCATCGCCGAGATGACCGACATGCAGGCCAAGCTCGCCGCTCTGGAATACAAGCCGGACGCCGAGGAAACACCGAAGATGGAAGACGGCGAAAAGCCCGTGGACGAAGACAAGACCGAGATGAGCGCACTCGCCACCGAACTCGCCAGCATCAAGGCAATCGTCAGCAACTTCGGCGCGACTCCCGCCCCAGTGAGTGTCGCGAGCGACAAGTCCGCTGACGTTAGCGAGCCGACCAACTTTCAGCAGGCGCTCGCCAAGGTGAAGTCCGAGGGACTCACCGGCATCGCCGCAACCAAGGAAACCATCAACCGCTACCCGACTCTATTTGTCGAGGCGCGCAACAACGGCATCCGCACCCTTTAATTTTATGGCCATCCAAATCGACGGAAACTTCCGCACCTTCAGCTTCGCAACCGCGATCAGCGCATTTCGCCTGGTCAAGGTCAGCGGAGATAGTGCCGCGACTGCGGCCACCAACGGTTCCGCAATCGGGATCGTGCAAGAGGACGCCGCCGCGACCGACATCGCGACCGTGAAACTTTTCAACCCGACATTCTTCGCGACTGTCTCCGGTGCTGGCGTTGCCGCTGGCTCCGCTGTTCACGCCATCGCTGACGGCAAAGTTGCCTCGGCTGGCGGCGTGAGCATGGGCTACGCGATCAACGACGGAACCACGGGCGACATCATCGAGATCGCCATTCCCCTGTCTGGCGCAACGACAACTTTCTAACCGAAACTTCTTATGGCATACGCAAACTCCAACGCACTTCCCCGCGCGGAAATCTCGCAAGCGGTTTTCGAGGCGCAGAGCAATTCCGCCGCTCTTCCCTTCATCGGCCTGTCGGCTTATCCGATTTTGAATGTCGCCGCTCGCAGCGGCGAATATCTCAAGATTGACGTAGGCAATGGCGAGGTATTCAACTCGGATGGACTCAAGACTGAGGCCGGATCAAACCGCGCTCGCGTCACCCGCCGCTTTACCTCGGACACCTACGCCTGCTCGTCCTTCGAGTTGGAGGAGCTTCTCCCCGACGAGACGGCGATGGATTTGGGCCGCTACTTCGACGTCGAGGTCGCCTCTGCTAACTTCCTCAACACGCAGCTGCTGATCGGTCACGAGCAGCGCGTTGCCGACGTTGTTTTTGGCACCGGCTTCAGCGCGATCAGCGCGACCGCCGCCTACACCGCTGGGGCCACGGGCAACATCGATCTCGCCTTCGACGTTGATGCCGCGCAGGTCGAACTCGCTAAGAAAAACGTGCAGGCCGATACGGTCATCATGTCCTTGCAGGTTTTCAATCGTGTTCGCCGCTCGACGAAGTTGCTTACCAACATCTTCGGCTTGGTCAAGGCCGACGTTCGTCCCGCCACCGCGCAGGAAGTCGCCGAGGCTCTCGGAGTGTCGCAGATCCTTATCGGTCGCGCTGCCAAGAACGGCGCGAAGAAGGGTCAGACTTACTCGGGTAGCTTCATCTGGAACAACTCCAAGATCGCTGTGGCCAAGCTCGGAGCCGGGGAGTTCAACTCCGGCGGCGTTGGCCGCACACTGCTCTGGAGCGAAGATAGCCCGACTGCGGTGGTCGCCGAGACTTACCGCGACGAGGCCCGCCGCTCGAACGTCATCCGCTGCCGTCACAACACCTCGGAGAAGACCATCGACGCCAGCTGCTTGGTTCAGTTCGACACCAGCTACGCCTAAGAAAACTTGTTCTGTGTTCACTGAAACCCCGCCATAAGGCGGGGTTTCTGCTTTTTGACACATGACCTCGAGCAGATCCTATATGCCCAAAATTGCCGTCTGCTTAATATGCGGCAACGAGGAAGACTTAATCTCCCGTTGCCTAGACTCAGCCTTCACCGTCACCGACACCGTTGTCGTGGTCCGCGCGATAGGCTCTGCAACCCCCGACAACACGCTCAGGATCGCGCAGGAGCGCGGCTGTCTCGTTAAAGAATACCAGAACAGCATGGCGACTCGTTCGTGGTCTTTCGTGGACGATTTCGCAGCCGCGCGCAATATGTCCTTCGCCCTGGCAATCGACCAGCCGGAGCCTCCCGACTGGCTGATGTGGATGGACTGCGACGATGTTTTGGAGGAAGGCATGGGCGAGGTCATCAAGACCGCCGTGGCCGAGTGCAAGGAGGACTGGATTTTGGCTGACTACTGGCTTCCGCAGCACGGGAAACCCGTCCCGCGCGAGCGTCTCTTTCGTCGAGGCACGGCGGCTTGGGTCAACGGAGTGCACGAAAAGTGTGTGCCGATCAGCGACGATCCGGCGAGCGAGACGCTCAAGGTCCGCGTTCGCCGCGACATCCGCATCACGCACGACCCGCTTCCCGGCAAGAGCGGCAGCCAGGAGCGCAACATGAACATCCTGCTATGGCGGGACCGCGAGACGCAGCACATTAAGTTTTACCTTCACTACGAAAACTTCCTGCTCTCACGCAGGGACGACGCGATCAAATACGGGTTGGAGGCGCTGCGTCTGCACGACCTCGATGGGGTCTACCGCTACGAGGTGCTGATGAACATGGCCCTGCTGGCCGAGAAAAACGAGCACGGGCAAGACATGCTGAAGCGAGCGATCAAGGTTTGCGACCATCGGCGCGAGGCGTGGCACTTGCTCGCCCTGCTCCAGATCGACAACAAGGATTACGACGAGGCGATCAAGACCGCAAATCATTGTCTCACGCTGGCCGCTCCGAAAGTCCCGGAGTGGACCCACAGGCCGGATTGCTACACTTGGAAATCCACGGCCACCCTCGCATGGGCGTATCGCGCGGCGGGACATTGGGACAAGGCCGGGGAGATTGAGGCGGCGCAGCTCGCGACCAGCGCCGTCCCGACAATTAGCTTGCTCCACGCCACGCGCGGACGATGGGCCAAGGCGCTAGGCGCGATGAATCTGTGGATGGCCCGAGCGGACAAGCCGGAGTCCGTTGAGCACATATTCGCCATCGACGAAGACGACACCGAGAGCCGCGAAAAGCTCGCCCGATTCCGCCACGTTCTTGTCCCTGCGGGACGATACAGCGTGCGCGCGTGGAATGCCGCCGCCAAGCACTCGCGAGGCGCGGTGCTGGTGCAGATGGCCGATGACTTTGAATGCCCCGCAGGGTGGGATTCTGCGATCCGTCGAGAGCTTGGATCAAAGGTCGGTGCACCCAAGGTTTTGCGCGTCAGCGACGGATTGCGCAACGACGCACTGATCACTTTGGCAATCGTGACCCGACCTTGGTTTGAGCAGCACGGCCTATTTGACCCGCAATTCCTCAACGTCTATTCGGACAACGACCTTACGAAGCGCGCCGAGGATGCTGGGGCCGTCAT
>JAEMTW010000193.1 GCA_016462095.1 Thermoleophilia bacterium | reverse complement strand
ACGCAGCACCAGTTGGCGGCGTTGGGTGAGGTCAAGGTCAGGCAGCATCGTCATCCAGAAGGTCTGCGACACAATCGTGCAAGAGCATGCGACCGCGCCGATCAAGACGGATCGTATCGTCGGTGGTGGTGGCAATGCCAATCTGCACGAGCCGTTCCAACGCTGGCAGGTTGAGCACGTCCGCAACCTCCGCAATCGGTACACCATCCGCGAGGCGCAGTCCGAGCATCAGGCGCTCGGTCTGACGCGTCCGTTCGTCGATCAGCTCGATCGTGGCTGGCGCTGCTGCAGGGTCCTCGATGTACGCCGCCAATTTTGGAGCGTTGACACGGCGGGCACCCGCCACCGTTGAGACTGCTCCGATCCCGAGACCGAGATAATCGCGCCCCAGCCAGTACGCTCGATTGTGCTGGCTCTCGTGCTCACGATTGCGAGCAAACGAGGCAATCTCGTACCAGGCGTAGCCCGAGTCGCCCAGCGAATCGATTACGAGATCCATGTGGCGCTCCAGCAACTCGGCCTGCGCCTCGAGTTCGGCTCCATGATGGATTGAGAAGCGCGTGCCCGGCTTCGCCTCCAGTTCGTAGGCGGAGACGTGGTCGGGCCCAAGCTCCTCAAAGACCGCCAGATCGCGCGCGAGGTCGCTTTCGCGCTCGCCGGGAATGCCGTAGATCAGGTCGAGCGACAGCGAGGGCACCCGTGCCTCCCGCAACAGGGCGACCGCGGCGCGGACCTGCTCGGGCGTGGTCTGGCGCTCCAGCGTGGCGAGCAGCGGCGCGGCAAACGTCTGGGCACCAAGGGAAACTCGTACGCCTCGCTCACCCAGCAGCTGGGCCATTTCGGGATCGACGCCTTCCGGGTTGCACTCCACCGTTGTCTCGATCGTGGCCTGCGGGAGCGCGTCAAGCAGCGATCCCAAGAGCCGCGCGCCCAGCTTGGATGGTGTGCCACCACCGACGTAGACCGTCTCGACGGTATCGGCAAGCACCGTGCCGCGCGTTTCGAGTTCGCGCACCAGCGCATCGACATAGGCTGTGTGGCGATCGTCGTTGCCCGTCACCGTCACGAAATCGCAGTACCCGCAGCGGTGGGCGCAAAACGGAACGTGCACGTACAGGTGCTTGACGTGTCCCATCTAGCAATCGTGACCCATCCGCCACCATGAGAGCCGCGATAGGCTTGCTGTATGCCTCCTCGACCCTGTGTCTGCGAACTTGCCCTCGATCGTTGCGATGCCACGTGCAACGCCAAGATGCTCGAGAAGACCTTCTACATGGCGTGCCTTGATCTGACGGATCGCCCCACCCTCGTGGTTGGCGCAGGCCCGATTGGACTCGAGAAGATCGAGGGCCTCTTGGCGGCCAATGCTGCAGTCCACGTGATTACGAAGACGGCCTGCGCAGAGGTGCACGAGTTGGCCAACGAGGGTGCGATCACGCTCGAGTTGCGCGAGTACACACCCGCCGATCTCGAAGGGCGCCTCTTGGTCGTCGCCGCGACCGAAGATACACCTTTGAACGTTGAGATCTATCGCCGCGCCGAAGAGCGCGCGATGCTCGTCAACATTGTCGACGTACCACCACTCTGCAACTTCATCCTGCCCGCGATCGTCCGCAGCGGACCAATCGCGATCGCAATCTCGACCTCGGGCGCCAGCCCAGCACTCGCCAAGCGACTGAAGCGCGAGATCCTCGAGACCTACGGTGAGCCGCATGCCGAGTTCGCCGTGATGCTCAACGGTATCCGGGGCTGGGCCAAAGATCTATTTCCGACCTACAACGACCGCAAAATCTTTTTTGAGGGACTCGTCAACGGCGACCCAGATCCGATCGAAATGCTGCGTTCAGGCGACACGGAAGGCGTGCGCGCTTTGATCCGCGAGCGTCAGGACAGCGCCGAAACGATGTTCGTCGCCTCGTAGCGCATTGACGGCACCCCCGCCGGGGGCGTATCGTGCAGAGATTGACTGCGCGATCAGGCGCACCGAGGAGGACACCATGGCGGTACGAACACCGATCAAACTAGATCGCGGACGCATTGCGGAGCTGACAGCACGCGAAGCGAAAGTCCTTGATGGCACCACCACTGCCTCGGGCGAGATGTACAAGCGCGCCAACCATGTGCTCTCCGGCGGCGTCGCCTCGTCGTACCAGTTCCGCGACCCGTGGCCGATCTACCTCGAGCGCGGCGTTGGCTCGAAGGTCTGGGACGTCGACGGCACCGAGATGATCGACTTTCACAATGGCTTCGGTTCGATGGTGCAGGGTCACGCCCATCCGCTGATCACGAAAGCCGTTGCCGAGCGCATGACGCAGGGCACCCACTTTGCTGCCCCGACCGAGGATTCGATTGTCGTCGCCGAGGAGCTGCAGCGCCGTTGGGGCCTGCCGCAGTGGCGCTATACGAACTCGGGCTCCGAGGCCACGATGGATGCAATTCGCATCGCCCGTGCCGCCACGGGACGCGACACGATCATCAAGATCTTCGGCTCGTACCACGGCCACCACGACTACGTGATGGTCTCGATCGGCGTCGACTACGCCTCGATTGGTGATCGCGAGAATTACGGCTCCCTGCCCTACGGCGGTGGCATTCCGAAGGCCGTTTCGGATATGACGATCGCCGTCCCCTTCAACGATGCGCCCGCCATGGAGCGCCGCATTGAGCGCCTCGCCGAAGAGGGTCGCCTGCCAGCCTGCGTGATCATGGAAGCGGCGATGATGAACCTCGGTGTCGTGCTCCCAGAGCCCGGCTACCTCGAGGCTGTCCGCGAGATCACGAAGAAGCACGGCGTCATCCTGATCTTTGACGAAGTCAAGACGGGCATGACAATTGCAGCGGGTGGCGCGGTTGAGAAGTTCGGCGTGATGCCGGACATGGTCACGCTCGCCAAGGCACTCGGTGGTGGCCTGCCGATCGGTGCCATCGGGGGTTCCGATGAGGTCATGGAAATCGTCCGCAACGGCGGCGTCTATCAGGTCGGTACCTACAACGGCAACCCGCTCGGCATGGCAGCAGCGCGCGTCAACTTGCTCGATGTCTTGACACCCGATGCCTACACGCACCTGGATCGCCTCAATGACGTGATGCTCGGCGGCTGCTCGGCTGTGCTCGAGAAGTACAACCTGCCCGGCTACACGGTTGGCATCAGCTCGAAGGGCTGCGTGACGTTCGCGCACGATCCGATCGTCGACTACGAGTCCTTTAAGGCCCAGCAAGACGGCGAACTCTGCGACCTGGCGTGGCTGTACAACATGAACCGCGGCGTCTTCATGACTCCGGGCCGCGAGGAGGAATGGACGCTGTCCATCCAGCACTCGCTCGAGGATTGTCAGCGCTTCGTGGACGCCTTCGAAGAGATGGCGTCCGACCTCACGGCCTAGAGCGCCTTACGGATAACGGGGGGGACATCACAACCGCGCGGATGTCATGTCCTCCCCCACAACCGTTTGTCCGTCGGTGACCTTCCCTGTGGGAGGACATGACATC